>JAGWQH010000078.1 GCA_028870115.1 Candidatus Methylomirabilota bacterium | reverse complement strand
TGCAGCCGGGAAAGCGAAGAAGGTCGCCTTGACCGCCTGTATGCGGAAGCTGCTGACCATTCTGAATGCGATGCTCAAACATCAGACCCCGTGGACCATAAATATTGCGCGTAGCTCTTGACAACCAAGACAGTTGCTATCACGACTACAGAACCGATGGGGGACCGTGGAAAAGGCAACGGCCCTTCGGGGCTGAATCTGCCCCAAAGGGCCGGGCACATATGCGCCTTTATACTGAAATGCGTTAGGCGGCACCGAGTACTTTCGCGGCCCGCCTGAGGTCCGGCGCCTTGACCCAGAGGATGGCGCCGTACCGATTTCCGCCGGCACAGACGGCAGTGCAAGCGGTAACGTTGATCTTTGCATCCGCCAGCTTACTCATGACGTCGGCGACGGCGCCGATGCGGTCCTCGCCCTGGATGAGAAAGCCGCTCTTCTTTTTGCTGAGCGTGCACCCGGCTTTCTTGGCGCATTTCGCAAAGGCTGCCGAATCGTCCGGGATAAAATCCAACTGGGCGCGCCGGCCTTTGGGAAACCCGGAGAAGGCCAGCAGGTTGTGCCCGGCCTCCTTGATCGCGTTCAGCACGCGCGCCGCTTCTCCTGGCTTGTTGGGGGTTTCAAGATAGAAGTAATCCACACGCTTGATCGTCTCAGCCATGGTCGCCTCCTTGCGGTGTGTATTGCGTTGAACAGCACCAGTTTACCACCCGAACCACCAGCGCTCTAACCTGTCGAAAAACTTATGCGGCAAAGACCTTTCATTGGTTGCCACAATATTGTAAAATTCACCATATGTCAACTTCTCCGACGACAGAAGAGGCGCGCGCAGGAGAAGTTGCTTATGACCTCCCGGAGCTAAACCTGCGATGACCGCGAAGCGGATTGATCTGAACAGTGATGTCGGGGAGAGCTTCGGCGCTTGGACGATAGGGAGCGACGAGGCGCTGATGCCGTATCTCACCTCGGCGAGCATTGCCTGCGGATGGCATGGCGGGGATCCACAAGTGATGCGACGAACCGTCAAGCTGGCGAGGACGCACGGTGTCAGGGTGGGAGCGCACCCGGGCTACCCGGATTTATTGGGCTTCGGTCGCCGGCCGATGCAGCTTTCGCCGAAGGAAGCGAGGGACTATCTCCTCTACCAGATCGGGGCGCTTTACGCCTTTGCAAAGGCTGAAGGGATGCGACTTCAACATGTCAAACCCCATGGGGCACTCTATCATATGGCCGCCAATGATCGGCTGCTGTCCAAGGCAGTTACAGGGGCGATCACCGACGTTGACCCCAACCTGATTCTGGTGGGGCCGCCCGGATCTGAGCTTGTGGGGGCCGGGCGGGAGGCGGGCCTGAGGGTGGCGGTGGAGGGGTTCGGCGATCGCGCCTACAACGAAGACGGAAGCCTGGTTTCCCGCTCGGCGCCCGGCGCACTCCTCACCGATTCCGATGCGGTGGCCGATCAGGTACTGTTGATGGTGGAAGGAAAGGTACGGGCCGTCACCGGTCGGATGATCTCCTGTTCGGTGGATACCGTCTGCCTGCATGGCGATACCCCCGGCGCGCCGGCCATTGCGAAGCGGCTTCGAGAGCGACTGGCGCTGGCGGGGGTCAAGACCATGCCGCTGGAGGAGATCCTTGTCGGTCAGGTTTCTTGACGGCGGAGAGAGCTGTCTGGTAGTAGAGTTGGGCAACGAGATCGATCTCGCCGTGAACCGGCAAGTCCGGGCGTTGGGCCTGACTTTGGAACAGGCGCGGGTGAAAGGCGTGCTGGAAGCTGTGCCCACCTATCGATCGCTCGCGATCTACTACGACCCGCTCGTAGTCAGCCGTGACGCCTTAAAGCGGCAGGTCGGCCTGCTGTACGGTTCATTAGGAGACCACGTTGATCAGCCGTCAAAGATGATAGAAGTCCCGACCGTCTATGGTGGTGAATACGGCCCCGACCTCGAGTTCGTCGCTCGCCACAGTAGTCTTTCACAGGACGAGGTGATTCGTTTTCATTCGGAGTCGCTCTATCATGTCTACATGCTGGGTTTTATGGCGGGGTTCCCCTACCTTGGTGACCTCTCGGAACGGCTCGCGGTCCCCCGGCTGTCCACGCCTCGCCTCAAGGTGCGGGCCGGCTCCGTCGGGATCGGTGGGAGGCAGACGGGTGTCTATCCCGTTGAGAGCCCGGGGGGCTGGCGAATCATAGGCCGGACACCGGTGCGTCTCTTCGACCCGTCCGCCGATGTACCGACACTACTTCTACCGGGTGATAAGGTCCGATTCGTACGAATTGAGCCGCAGGAGTACGAAAGCGAACGGTGTGGACACCTTTGAGATTATCAGGCCAGGGTTGCTGACCACCGTTCAAGACCTCGGACGGATCGGGTATCAGAAATACAGCGTGCCGACTTCCGGCGCCATGGATCGGACCGCGCTGCGGGCCGCCAACCTCCTGCTTGATAACGAGGAAGGATTTGCGGGGTTAGAGGCGACGGCGGCGGGGCCGACGCTCCGTGCACTCCTCGACTTGGTCGTAGCGGTCGTTGGGGCGGATATGCAACCGCTCGTCGACGGGAAGCCGGTTGAATGCGGGACAGCCATCGACATCCGGGGCGGTCAGATCCTTGAACTCCAGCGCGCCCGACGAGGGCTGCGCGCCTACCTGGCTGTTGCCGGAGGGATCGATGTGCCGATCATGCTCGGGAGCCGCTCCACCTGTCTCCCTGCCGCATTTGGCGGTTTTCAAGGCCGGGCCTTGCGTGAGGGCGATCGTCTGCCGATCGGCCGGGTCTGGCGACAGCCCATGGCGCTCAGGGGACGCCGACTGCCACCGGGATGGTTGGAGCCGATAGGTGATGTCCTTACGGTGCGTGTGGTCCTTGGGTTGCAAGCGGACCACTTTACCCCCGAAGGAATTCGCGCGTTCTTGAGCGGATCGTACCGTCTTACACAACAGATGGATCGGATGGGCGCCAGGCTCCAGGGAGCGCCGATCGCCCACCGATCGGGCGCGGATATCATCTCCGACTCGACTCCGCTGGGGGCGGTGCAGGTGGCGGCTGACGGCCAGCCGATGATCTTATTGGCTGACCGCCAGACGACGGGCGGCTACACAAAGATTGCGGTTGTCATACAAGAAGACATCTTTCGATTGGGCCAGGCCACGCCAGGGCAGGTTATCCGATTTTGTCAGATCTCCGCGCCGGAGGCATACGCTGCCCTGCGCGCCCATGAGCGAAGATTTGACGCATTGCGGCGAACATGGCAGAGTCTACCGGACAAGCGGGATAGTTACCGATTACGCCTTGGGACCGGATCGTATTGCGTCGGTGTGGAAGGAGGGAGGGGAACCTACCGGGTGAGTCTTGAGGGGGTGGAGAGGAAATCCGAGGATGCTGAAGAGTAATGACAGACCTTCGGGGTGGAGGATGGTGAAGCGGGTAATGCTGGTGAGCGTTCTGGCCTTCGCACTTTCAGCCTGTGCGAGCTGGCGAATAAAGCCGACCGCAGCAGGACCGGGTGTGCCGATCATCTCTAATCTCCGGATCGAACCTGTGAAGGTGAGGGTCGGGGAAGCGGTGAGAGTCACCTTTGATTTTCAGGACACCGACGCTGACATTGTGGAGGTTCGCATCTTTCCTTCTGAGGTTCGGGAATGGATCTACAGACCAGCCTTTGCGCCGAAGGTCGTGAACCTGAAAACTGATAAGTACGGCCAGGCCATCGGACAGGTTGAAACAAGCCTTAAATGGGAGAGCGAGGGGATTAAAATTGTCGAGGTCTTTGTGGTGGATGAACAGAATCACACGAGCAACGCATTGCGAGCACGTGTTGCGGTCAGCCGCTGATGAGCATCGGGTTTCCAGGATGGCGCAGGCGTGACACCCCGTTTTCAGCGTCTACCCATTGACATTCCTTGACTCGTGATTTACTGTTATGAGGTTTTTAAGCGAGGGGATCTCGGGATATTAGGAGGAAAACAACCGGATGCCGCAACTCCGCAAGGATCTGATCACTTCGCGATGGGTCATTATTTCGACAGAGCGGGGGAAGCGCCCCTTGGACTTTCCCGCTGTTCCGCCGCCGAGGCAATTGGGGTTTTGCCCGTTCTGTCCAGGGAATGAGGACAAAACGCCTCCTGAGATTATAGCCTATCGGAAGAATGGTAACCTGCCGGATCGTAACGGATGGAGCCTTCGTGTTGTAGCGAACAAGTTTCCTGCGCTCCAGATCGAGGGAGACCTGGATCGGGCGGGTGAAGGGATCTACGACAAGATGCACGGGTTAGGGGCTCACGAGGTGATCATCGAGTCCCCCAACCACAATGACGTACTCTCCGCCATGCCAGAGGAACGGGTAGAGGATGTCCTGTGGGCCTACCGAGACCGGATACTCGATCTCAAGAAAGACGACCGATTCCAGTACATCCTGATCTTCAAGAACTACGGTGAGGCAGCAGGCGCCTCCTTGGAACATCCGCATTCTCAGCTCATTGCTACCCCTATCGTTCCGAAGCAGGCTAGAGAAGAGGTGGATGGGGCCAAGGCCTACTTCGATTACAAGGATCGGTGCATCTTCTGCGACATGATCCGCCAGGAACTACAGCAGGATCTCAGGGTCATCGCGCGGAATGATGAGTTTGTCGCGATCGCGCCCTTTGCATCGCGCTTTCCGTTCGAAACCTGGATCCTTCCCAGGAGACATGAACCGTTTTTCCAGGACACGCAGAAGCACGACATGGTGAGCTGCTCCAGAATACTGAAGGAGGTCCTCGCCAAAATGGATCAGGTGCTCATGAACCCCCCCTACAATTACCTGATTCACAGTTTGCCGCTCCAGGAGACCGAGGTAAAGCATTATCACTGGCATATTGAGATTATGCCGACCCTCGTCAAGGTGGCAGGCTTCGAGTGGGGGACCGGATTTTACATCAATCCTGTTTTGCCGGAGGATGCGGCGAAGTATCTTCGAGAGGGGCGGTTATAGCTGCCTAATTAGAGGTCAGGATAGGTAGAGGAATGCGTAAGGCTTCAGCAGAGCCGGTGGCTTAACGAGCGGGAAAAATAACCGGGAAGATCCCAAGGGTGCTGGTTTTGCAGACCGACAGAGCGATCGCGCAGAATTCGATGTGCCATGAGCCTTGGCATACGATTTGCTCTCTCAAGCGGCGAGTGCAAAGGCTGGCAGTGGTGTCGGGAGCGGGGGTGTGAGACCCTCGGCTGGGAGGCAAACGCCTTCAGAGACGGAGGATGGCGGATGAAGAAGATCGAGGCGATCATCAAGCCCTTCAAGCTTGATGAGGTCAAGAGCGCTCTGGCCGAGGTGGGAATCCAGGGCCTCACCGTGAGCGAGGTGAAGGGTTTCGGCCGACAGAAAGGGCACACTGAACTGTATAGGGGTAGTGAATACACCATAGACTTTCTACCCAAGGTGAAGATCGAGGTTGTGGTTCCGAACGACAAGTGCGATAAGGTTGTGGAGACGATCCTGTCCTCGGCGAAGACGGGTCGAATCGGAGATGGTAAGATCTTTATTGTGTCGATCGATGAGGTTATTCGGATCCGGACCGGCGAGAGGGGCGAGGCGGCGATTTGAGGGTACGCGGTGAAAAGAAATTCCACCGCTTTATGAACTGTTCAACGACGATTGTTCGACCCGAGAAGGAGGAAGGGTAGTCCTATGACACCGCAGGTGAAAGGGAAGGACGTTATCAAGCTGGCAAACGAGCGAGGTGCGAAGATCGTTGACCTCAGATTCATCGACCTGCCTGGTTTATGGCAGCATTTTTCCATTTCCAGGCGAGAATTGACGGAAGAGCTGTTCACGGACGGGATCGGGTTCGATGGATCCTCCATTCGAGGCTTCCAGGCGATCCATGAATCGGATATGCTCCTGATTCCCGATCCGGAGACCGCGATCATGGATCCCTTCACGGCCGTTCCTACCCTGGTCTTGATCTGCAATATCATGGATCCGGTGACAAGACAGCTCTACAGTCGAGACCCGCGGTATATTGCGCAAAAGGCCGAAGCGTACCTCACGTCAACAGCACTTGCAGATACCTCCTACTTCGGCCCTGAGCTGGAGTTCTTTATTTTTGACGATGTTCGGTTCGATCAGAGCTACCAGCATGGCTATTACTTCGTTGACTCGGAGGAGGGATTTTGGAACGCCGGGAAAGAAGAAAAGCCGAACCTGGCCTACAAGCCTCGCTACAAACAGGGCTATTTTCCGGTGCCGCCGATGGACAAACTCCAGGACCTCCGCTCGGAGATGGTGTTGTCGCTGGAGTCTGTTGGAGTTCCGATTGAGGTCCACCACCATGAGGTTGCGACGGCCGGTCAGTGCGAGATCGACATGAAGTTCGACACGCTCACCAAGATGGCGGACAGGGTGTTGTGGTACAAGTACTGCGTGAAGAACACGGCTCGCAAGCACGGCAAGACGGCCACCTTTATGCCCAAGCCGATCTTCCAGGACAACGGCTCCGGCATGCACGTCCATCAGAGTCTCTGGAAGGGCGGCAAGAATACCTTCTGGGAGCTTGGAGGGTATGGTGATCTGTCCGCGACAGCCCGCTACTACATCGGTGGACTGCTGCATCATGCGCCGGCGCTGTGTGCGTTTATCGCGCCGACCACCAATTCGTATCGACGTTTGGTTCCCGGCTATGAGGCGCCGATCAACCTGGTATACAGCCAACGCAACCGATCGGCCGCCGCCAGAATCCCCCTCTATTCAAAGAGCGAGAGGGCAAAGCGAATCGAGTTTCGAACGCCCGATCCAAGTTGCAACGCCTATCTGGCCTTCAGTGCGATGCTCATGGCCGGTATTGACGGCATCCAGAAGAAGCTCGACCCTGGACAGCCGATCGACAAAGATCTGTATGAGCTCGAGCCGGAGGAGGCGAGGGAGATCAGGCAGTTGCCGGGCAGCCTTGGAGAGGTCCTGGACGCTCTGGAAGCCGACCATGAGTTTCTCCTGAAGGGCGATGTCTTCACCCCGGATCTGATCGATACCTGGATCGACTACAAACGGAAGAACGAGGTCGATCCGATCCGTCTTCGCCCCCACCCCTGGGAGTTTGCTCTTTACTTCGACATCTGATAATAAGTAGTTGCGGTTCTTTGTTCTATAAACGGCCCCGGCTGAACTTCCGGGGCCGTTCTTTTTTTCCGGTCTCAGGAACCGGCTGAACCCAATGCAGGTTGCATGCGTAAGAGCTGCATGCTACTATCTCATTGTTTCCAGTGTAGTGCATGGCAACCCTAGACCGAGTCCAGAGGAGGGAAGGGATGAAGCGCGCGGGAATTTGGTTAGTTCTGATTGCGTTCGGGGTAGCGGTCACAGGCTGTGCGACAACGCAGCAGCCCGATTACTACGCCTATCCGCAGCGTGGACAGACCGCGGAGCAGGTCAGTCGCGATCAGTACGAGTGTAAGGAATGGGCGAAGCAGCAGAGCGGGTTTGATCCGTCAGGTGCGGAGACCGCCAAGGGCGCAGGGGTTGGTGCGATACTCGGCGCGGTCGGGGGCGCGGCCGCTGGCGCAGTCATTGGAGCGGCAACCGGAAGCGCCGGCAGAGGCGCGGCCATCGGCGCGGCAACCGGAGGGGTCGGCGGCGCCGTCATTGGCGGGGGCGGTGCATACGCGCGAAATAAGGATGGTTACGACAGAGCCTACGCCGCTTGTATGACCGGACGTGGGTACGTGGTGAGGTAGTCCGTAATACCCGTAAAGTGGGAGGCGTGTTGTCGTACGCTCCCGCGGCCTTCGATTGCATGCGAGCGGAAACGGCGGCGCCGTTTCCGCTCGTTGTTTTTCCGGTGATCAAGTCGTGAGGGCCATCCGATGAATGCATCGTCTCTACCCAGCGTTGAAGCGATGGCTGCTGCCGGCTGTCGATATCCTGAACAGGCCCGGCAAAACCTGGAACGCCTGGCCGGATCCTCGCATCTGAACTTGCTCCAATCAATTCTGCCGGCGCTCCTGGATCGTCTGGCCAATCTCGCCGATCCGGACATGGCGCTGAATAATCTCGAACGGTATGTCGAGGTTGTGATTGATCGGGGATTTCTCTTCTCACTGTTCCGAGACAGTCCCAAGTCGCTTGATCTTCTACTCACCCTCTTTGGGAGCTCGCAGCATCTCTCCGACGTCCTGATCCGCTACCCCCGGGACCTGCACTGGCTGCTGGAGCCCGGCCTGCTCAGGCGGGCGAGGTCCAAAGAGGAACTGGTCGGAGAGTTGGATGGGTTGCTCTCCAGGGCGAGAAGTCAGGAGCGGGTGTGGTCGGCGCTGCGTCGATTCAAGATGCGGGAGACCTTACGGATCGGGCTTCAGGATCTCCTCGGCAACCTGAATTTGACCGGTGTGACGCAGCAACTTTCTCTGATGGCTGATGTCGCGCTGCAACGGGCGTATGAGGTCTGTCGCGCTGAACTGGCGCATCGGCACGGCGAACCTCAATGTGCGGGACCCTCCGGCGACAAGGTGTGCGGGTTTGCGATTGTGGGGATGGGGAAGCTCGGCGGCGAGGAGCTGAATTTCAGTTCGGATATCGATCTGCTGTTCATCTACGAGGGGGACGGGGAGACGGCAGGGCTTGCCGGCCCGTCTGGCGCCCTCATCGGCAGAGTGAGCAATCACGAGTTCTTCGCCCGCCTGGGCGAGGGTGTAATCAAAGCGATCGGCGAGCTGACTGCGGAGGGGCGCGTCTTCAGAGTCGACATGCGGCTTCGACCGGAGGGGCGGGTAGGCCCGCTGGTCTATTCGCTCAGGGGGTATGAGCTCTATTACGAATCATGGGGGCAGACGTGGGAGCGCATGGCCCTGATCAAGGCGAGAGCGGTAGCCGGTGATCCGGCGCTGGGAGAGGCATTTCTGAAGCTGGTTGCGCCGTTTACCTATCGCCGGTCACTTGACTACAGTGCTATCGGAGAGATCCGAGCGATGAAGGACCGTATCGATACCAAGGTCAGGCTGGACCAGGAGACCTTCCGCCACGTCAAGCTGGGGTATGGAGGGATCCGCGAGGTGGAATTTATCGTTCAGACGTTCCAGCTCCTGTATGGAGCGAGCGACCCGTGGATCCGCGAGTCGAATACGCTCCGCGCGCTGCAGCGGTTGGCTGATCGTGGGCACGTGACCGCCGATGAACACGCGACACTGGCCGCGGCCTATACCTTCCTCCGCACGGTCGAACATCGCATCCAGATCCTCCATCACTTGCAAACCCATATATTGCCGACGGACCAGGACGGCCTTGCCCAGTTGGCTCGGCGTCTCGGCTACTCTCCCAATCGATCGCCTGACCCGGCGCTGGCCTTACAGGAAGACTATCAGCGGCACATCCGGGCGGTCCGACAGGCATACGACCACCTGCTGAGGGAGCCGCCTCCAGGGGAGGAGGAGATTCCGTCTCACCCGCTCGCCGACTTTCTGTGTGGGAGGGCAGATGAACGGGTGGTGCGTGAGCCGTTGGCAGCGGCGGGCATCTCGGATCTTGATCGCGCTGTCCGTGCGTTACTTATGTTGCGCGACGGTCCTCCCTTCAGACACAATACGGCCGGCACTCGACGGATCCTCGCTACCCTGGCCCCTACGCTTATGGAGGGCTTGACACAGGCGCCGGATCCGGATCTGGCTCTCCTCCAGTGTGAGCGGTTTATCGAGGGGGTCGGTTCCAGCGCTGGTCTGTACGATCTCTTTAAGCAGGCGCCGCTCGCCCTGGTCCACCTGATGCGACTCTTCGGCTCAAGCGAATTTCTTTCGCAGATCTTAATCCGGCACCCCGAGCTTGTGGATTTACTGGTCCTGCCCGACCAGGCTGAACTTGGTCAGCCCGGCGAGCTGATTGAGGCATGTGTGAGCGCCGTAGCCACGGCCCCGCCTGGGAGCCCCAAGCTGGATGCGTTGCGGCGGTTCAAACAGGCTGAGGAGTTCCGAATCGGTATCCTGGACCTGGTTGGCAAGGCCGACCTTGTCGACATGAGCAGCGCCCTGACGCGCCTCTCGGAGGCCTGCGTCCAGACGGCCTATTGGCTGGGTCGGGAAGACCTGAGGACGCAGTATGGTCTGCCCTCCTCAGGCGGGTTCGTTGTGCTGGGCCTGGGCAAATGTGGGGCCGAGGAGATGGGGTATGGGTCAGACCTTGACCTTGCCTTTGCCTACGCGCAAGAAGGCGTGACGACAGGCGGATCTCAGAGCGTGAGTCATGCCGACTATTTCGGGCGCCTGGCCGACAGGATCTGTAAGATTCTGACAACCATCACCAAGGAAGGCACGGCCTACCGGGTTGATATCCGGCTACGACCGGGCGGATCGGCGGGTAGGGTGGCGCAGTCCTTCGCGGCATTTGAGGCTCACTTCACCCATACAGCAGAGCTGTGGGAGCGCCAGGCGTATCTCCGGGTACGTCCCATCGCGGGCGATCTCGACATCGCGGAGCCGTTTATGGCTTCATTATCCGAGCTGATCTATCGACCAACATCAGTAGAGAGCCTGGCGACGAATATCACGGCGATGCGGCGCCGAATGGAACTGGAGCTGACTAAAGAGAAAACCGGTGAGCGCCACGTGAAGTTGGGAAGCGGCGGAATCGTTGACATCGAATTCATCGCCCAGTTCCTCCAGCTCGCGCATGGATCGACGCTCTCCACTCTTCGGGTGAATAATACACTGAAGGCCTTGGAGGCCGCACGTGGCGCTGGCCTGCTGGCCGACCTGGATGTCGCTTACCTCTGCGATTCCTACAGATTCCTGCGTACGGTGCAGAATCGTCTTCGAGTCGTGGCCGATCGTGAGATCTCCGCGTTGCCACGGGATCCAAGCGCACTCGATCGGCTCGCGCGACGTCTTGGGTACAATACGGGTGACGGTGGAGGTCCGGGGGAACGGTTGCTGGCCGACTACCAGCGTCACACGGAGCGGGTACGGGGGATTTACGAGGCGACCTTCAGTCGTTATAATCGCAGTGAATCCGGGAGCTGACGCGAGGGCGGTAATGCGTATCATTCTGTATACCGGCAAGGGCGGGGTAGGTAAAACGACGGTCTCAGCCGCCACGGCGTTAATGGCGGCCGAGCGAGGCCACCGCACCCTGGTAATCAGTACCGATCCGGCTCACAGCCTGGCCGATGCCTTTGATCAGCCTCTCGGGCCGGAGCCGACACCGATCACCGATCATCTCTGGGGTCAGGAGATCAATGTCCTGGAGGAGATCCGGACCCACTGGGGCGAGGTCAAGGACTATCTCACGGTCCTCTTCGCGACGCGCGGCGTGGACGAGGTGATCGCCGAGGAGATGGCGGTCTTTCCCGGGCTGGAGGAGCTCTGCAGCCTCCTGCAGATCCGGCTGCAGGGCGAGGCCGGACGCTTCGATTGTCTCATCGTCGATTGCGCGCCGACCGGAGAGACGATGCGCCTGTTGAGCTTTCCCGATGTGGCCCGCTGGTACATGGAGAAGCTCTTTCCGTGGGAGCGTCGGATCGTGACCGCGATGGGCCCCATTGTCCAGCCCTTCGTGCCGGTCCCCCTACCCAAGGATAACGTCTACGCCGCCATCGAGGCCCTGTTTAATCGCATCGACGGGATGAAAGAGATGCTGTGTGACCCCAAACGGTCCAGCATCAGGCTGGTCCTGAACCCGGAGAAGATGGTCATCAAAGAGGCGCAGCGGGCGCTGACCTATTTGAACCTGTACGGCTACGTCGCCGACGCAGTGATCAGCAACCGGGTCTTTCCGCGCCAGCTCCAGCATGGCTACTTTGCCGAATGGAGCCATATCCAGGGGCGGTATCGGGAGATGATCCAGCGGGGCTTTTCGCCGATTCCGATCTGGGAGGTCCCGCTCTTCGACCGCGAGGTTGTTGGCCTCCCGATGCTTGAGCGAATGGGCCTGAGCCTCTTTGCCGAACGGGATCCGCTGAACGTCTGGATGCCTGGCCCGATCCAGACGGTCCGCAAGAAAGGGGCGCACTACTTCCTCCGGCTGAAGCTCCCATTTCTTCAGAAGGAGGAGGTGTCGCTCTTGAAGCGGGGCGACGAACTGGTGGTGTCGATCGGAAACTTTCGGAGAGACCTCGTGCTGCCCAGAGCGCTGGCCGACCTCACGGTGAAAAGAGCGAGACTTGAAGAAGGTTATCTCGTCGTACGCTTTGGGCAGGACGGGAGCCCCAAGGAGGAGAAAAAAGATGGCTAAGAAGGAAAAGCAGAACTGCCCGCATCGCTGTCCGTTGTGCGCCCTCTACGAGGCGCAGGAGGGAGTTCAGCGGGGAGTCAAGCAGTGCATACCCCCAGAAGTGAGTGAGCATGTCAATCAGGCAGGGCATGAACTGCTCCTCGCGGTCCAGGCCTTGTTTGACAGAGGGCTTTGGGCGGCGGTTTCCGTGGCAAAGCCAGGCTCACGCCGGAAGACCCAGAGAGTGAAAGTGGAATAGATGCCGCGAAGCGGTCCAGCCGCTCCATCGTCGTCCTGAATGAGGAGGGGGCCATTAACTGTATATAAGGAGCCCACTGCTGTATCTCCCCTGCGAGTGATTGCTCGGGTATGACGATCACGAGCTCGTCGTCTGCCGCCAAATCCTGCAGCGCAAGTCAACGCAGCATTTTCATTCTGTTTGAGACTTGATCTTTGTGCCCGCCATCCGTATACTTGTCTTGCATGTATTACACATGAGGAGGTAAGCGATGCCGGTGTCTATCTCACTACGACTTCCTGACGCCACGGCGAAGGCGCTCGACGAGTTGGCGAGCGCTACCGAGCGGTCGAGGACCTACCTGATTCGGAAGGCGCTGGAAGCCTACATGGCGGAGTACGCTGACTACCAGGTGGCGTTGGATCGATTGAGGGACAAGGACGACCCTGTCATCTCCTCGGCTGAGCTACGGAAGCGTCTTGGCCGCAAAAATTGAGTACAAGGCTTCTGTCGCGCGGGATCTGCGGAAGCTCGGTCACGCCGCAGCGGTGCGAGTTCTGCTGAAAGTCGAGCGGATGCTGGCCTCAGCGGGCCACCAGGGGGAAGCCCTCTCCGGAGAATTCGCGGGACTGTACAAACTCCGCATAGGAGATTATCGCGTCATCTACGCCCGAACGGAGAAAGGATTCCTCGTGCTCCGGATCGGTCACCGCGAAGATGTCTACAGAAAAGGGCGTCCTGAGGTCAACTAACGAGCTATTCGCGGCGAAGAGTGTTCACCTTCGATTCACTGGAGGGTTTGGCGCGACCACAGTTCCATTGAAAAGGCAGCACCGTCCGCAGACTACCAAAAAGTGCAAGCCCGAGTCAATGAGCCTGTCCTGCAAACCTCTTGTTGTGGTTCGACGGGCTCACCACGAACGGAAACACGTCTATGTTTTCAATACCCACGTTCACCCTGAGCTTGTCGAAGGGTGAACGTGGGTTTACAGGACAGACTCTAATGCAGCGTTTTCGTTTTTCCACTTGACGCTGCTCCTCAGGGGGTATTACCATTCGGCTACTTCGACGGCTCCCCTCCGCCGTGAAATGAAGGCATAAGACATTGGCAGTCGGCGAGGAGATGGCTGTGAAAAGTCAGACTCGCACGTCTGGATGGAGCTCTAGGTATGGTGGCCCTTCAGGGCAATTCAAGCCCCGAAGGGCCGTTCTGTTTTCAGGAGACCTGCGGAGGCGCCTTATGCCGACCAAAGCAGATACGAGGTTGTATCTGGAAACCCTATACTCCATAGGTAGGCTTCTTCAACGTCGCTGATCGAGGGCTTGGTGAATGGTGAGCAGGACCTTGTCTTTCTTGAACGGCTTGGAAAAGCCATCCATTTTGACGCCAAGCCCACATCCCCACCACAATCATCGCTATCGACGGCCATTTATGCCGAGGAGGAGGACATCCATGAGCCATCGATCGAAGGCCCTCGCCGCCTGTGCCTGCCTGCTGGTCTCAGCCCTACTTGTCACGCCCGGCGCGGCCACAGCCGGCGATCCCATTCTGAGCATCGCGTGGCTGACTATAGGAGGGGTAGTCAGTCATCCCCCCAATCCCTGCATGCCCGACGGGGTGGGAGAGGCGGTCGCGCTGAGCGGTATGGCACACGTCGCCACTAAGGTGGACGTGGCAGCAGACAGCATCATGATCCACATCAACCTTGCCGACGTCATGGGGACCGGCGCCACGACGGGAATGACCTATCTCGCCGTCGGCGCGTTCGGGACAGAGGTTAGCCCGGGCCTCCCGGAGATTCCCATCAGCGCCGCGTTCAACTTGTGTCGGCCGGGGCCTGCCCCGCCATCCAGGGCGGCGCCCCCGTCTTCGGCACCTTGTCCTTCAATAGCGACTGGACGCTGAACGCCGAGGCGAGCCGGCTGATGTTCGAGTCCGTCGGCCGCTAGTCCTGCCACCGGCGCCGGCTCTGTGCGCGAATTTGTGCGATTGATAAGAAATCGCTTTCAGACGGTACGGGCAGCGGGTGTGCCTGTGGGAGTCCGGGTGGGAAACAGACCGGTGTAGCGGCCGCCCTGGACGCGGACGTCCTCTTCGCAAAGATCGAGGTGACGCTGGATACGCTCGATCATCTTCCGGTCGTCGAGAAGTGCGGCGATGCGCATGTCGCGCGAGCGTGCCCGTACGTCTGCCCACCGCTAATCTGCAACGCCGTTCGGCGGGTATCCAAGGATGGCGTAGGGCCTGAGAGACGGGAAGATCTGGACAAGGAGGACGCTCGATGAAGCGCTGGATGTTCGAACCTGGACATACTGCAGCCGAGTTCTGCGTCAGACACATGATGGTCACGGACGTCCGGGGTCACTTTAAGAACGTGCACGGCACGCTCGAGTTCGATCCAGAGTTTCCCGCCTTATCTCGCGTTCGCTCGCCGCGGCCGGTCAACGTAACCGCTCGGCTGTCCAGTCTGGTTCTCGCGTGCGCAGTTGACATCTACACAGATTGGTGTAAGATACCCAAATGAAGCGTCGTGACCTTGAGAAGAAGCTCCGCGATCTCGGTTGGCAGCGGGCTCGCCACGGCGCCAGGCACGATGTGTGGGCTCGAGGTGAGCGGGAACTCGTTGTCCCACGGCACGTTGAGATCAATGAGTATACCGCGAAGGCCATCCTACGTGATGCCCATGGAGGTTACTGATGCGATTCGAGGGGCGCGTCTTCCGAGTTGGAAGGCACTGGGCTGTGGAAGTACCCATTCTTGATGTCGTTAGCCAGGGACGGACCAAAAAGGAAGCCCTGAAAATGATCGCCGATGCGGTCGAGTCCTTAGTCAATCGCCCGGGATTTACGCTCAAAGTGTTTCCCGGAACCGGGGAACACTTTGAGGTCACTTCAGAGGATCAACCCACGCTCAGCGCCTTTCTTCTTCGCCGCGTCAGACAGCGCGCGGGTTTGAGTCTGGCCCAAGTCGCGGAGCGTCTTGGCGCCACCTCCATCAACGCCTACGCCCGTTATGAGCAGGGTCGATCAGTCCCGACCATCCAGAAACTGTCGGAGCTTTTCGCAGCGGTCATGCCGCACCGGGACCTGGTCCTGGTAGAGAGCGAGACTTGATGGCGGAGGCAGCTGCACCATTCATGGCAGCGGCCGGCCAGCGCACACGCATCGGAATACGCCGAAACTTCTTGGCGCGCGCCGTCCACCGCTGAACGATACGTTCGCCGGGCATCGACGCATGGCATTATGCCTCACAGACGGTAAGATCTGAAAAAGGGAGGCGCTCGATGAAGCGCTGGACGTTCGAATCTGGACATACCGCAGCCGAGTTCTGCGTCAGACACATGATGGTCACGAACGTCCGGGGGCACTTCAAGAACGTGCACGGCACGCTCGAGTTCGATCCGAAGTTGCCCGCGTTGTCTCGCGCGTCGAGGCGATCATCGATGCGTGGGGTCTCTGGAGCGGTGAGCGTGATCGCGATGTCCATCTCAAGGGTCCTGACTTCCTTAATGGGGTTATTGTCGGCGACGATCTTGCTTCTTATACGCCAAAGGCGTATAGTCATACTTAATGTTCACATTCATCGAATCGTCCGCATTCGAACGGGCTCGTCCCGCCTACCTGGATGACGATGAGTACGCTGAACTTCAGCAGTTCATGATGCAGAACCCCGAGGCCGGACCGATCGTTTCCGGCTCGGGCGGGGTTCGGAAACTACGGTGGATGCGGCCGGGAATGGGCAAAAGTGGCGGGCTACGAGTCATCTATTTCGTTCGTTATGCACCGGATGAATTCTGGATGCTGACACTCTACGCTAAGGCCAAGCGCGACAATATCCCCGCGCATATTCTGAAGGAGTTGTTGGAGGTATTCCGAAATGAGTAAGAAGCTGACTGAAAAGGCGTTGGCGACATTCGAGACCCAGCGTGACGTGTGGCAGGAAGTTCTCGACGGCGTTCGAGAGATCAAAGCGGGGGGAGGCAAACGCACGAACGTGGAGCCGCAGTCACGGGTCGTTCGCGTGCGACTAAAAAGCGGGCTCTCTCAAGCACAATTTGCTGCAGCCCTTGGCGTTTCGAAGCGCACCCTGGAACAGTGGGAACAGGGTCGGCGCGAGCCATCCGGCGCGGCACAGACGCTGTTGAAGATCGCCGAGCGACATCCTGAGGTGCTGCTTGAAGTGGCGGCCTGATGCACATAGGCTGTCCCACAGAAGAATAGTGGTCAAACAAGCGGTTTAACTGGAACGATGGCGCTGGCGCGTGGCCTTAAGTCATCGGACTACAGCAGCAAGTCATCTACGAGAGTACGCTCGTGTGTCCGCCCACCGCTGAACTGCAGTTCCATCCAGCGGGTATCGGAGTATGGCGTAGGGCCTGAGAGACGGGAAGATCTGGGAAAGGAGGACGCTCGATGAAGCGCTGGACGTTCGAACCTGGACATACCGCAGCCGAGTTCTGCGTACGACACATGATGGTCACGAACGTCCGAGGTCACTTCAAGAACGCGCACGGCACGCTCGAGTTCGATCCGGAGTTTCCCGCGTTGTCTCGCGTCGAGGCGGTCATCGATGCACGGGGGCTCTGGAGCGGTGAGCGTGATCGCGATGCCCATCTCAAGGATCCTGACTTCCTGGATGTCGAGCGCTTTCCCGAGATCGCCTTTCGCGGAAGCCATGTCCGCCTCTGCGGGGCCACCGAGGCCGTCGTGCTCGGGGACCTCACGCTTCGCGGAGTGACGCGCCCCATCGAACTTCACGTCCACTACCTCGGGCAGTGGCAGACGCCGTGGTGGGAGGAGGGTGTGGATAAGGGACCAAAGACTCGTGCCGGGTTTCTGGCCACCGCACGGATCAACCGTCACGAGTTTGGCGTGAGCTGGAACGGCGCGCTCGATCGCGGCGGTGTGATTGTCGGCGACGACGTGGTGGTGACGATCGATGCCGAGGCCATCCTACAGCCCTAGTGCGAATAATCACGCTTGACGTTAGTCACACGACACGTTACTATACGACTGTGATCACGACGTTCAAGTGCTCCGACACGGAGGCTCTGTCGAAAGGCCGGCGGGTCACGCGGTTCGTAAACATCGAGTCGGTGGCACGTCGCAAGCTGCGGCAGTTGCAGATCGCGGGCCGGTTGGCAGACCTGCGTGTGCCGCCGGGCAACCAACTGGAAGCGCTTAAGGGTAACCGCGCCGGGCAACACAGTATCCGCGTAAACGATCAGTTCCGCGTATGCTTCCGCTGGACGGCTGCGGGCGCGGAGGACGTTGAGATCGTGGACTGTCATTAAGGGAGAAATACCATGCGTAAGCTTAAGCCTGTGACGCCCGGGGAGTTGCTGCGTGAAGAGTTCCTGATCCCGATGGGTCTCACGCAATACCGCCTCGCCAAGGAAATCGGTGTACCCGCCCAGCGGATCGGTGACATCGTAGCAGGGAAGCGCGCTATCACGGCGGACACCGATTTGCGCCTGTGCCGGTTCTTCGGCCTGTCTAACGGCTATTGGCTGCGGGCGCAGGCGGCCTATGATACGGAAGTAGCGAAAGAAGCGCTTGCAAAGACGCTGGCGAAGATCACACCATGGGTTAGGATACGGGCTCATGTGAATCATCCCGCCTAACCCTGGGTCCCGCTTTTGCGGGGATGGATTCCGGGTTAAGCCAGGAATGACAAACTGTCTGAGACGTAGGTCCTCGTGTATACAAGGAGGTGCATGATGGCGGCAAAGAAGATTCTGATGCTTGTGGGGGATTTTGTCGAGGACTACGAGGCGATGGTTCCCTTTCAGATGCTAACCATGGTGGGGCATACGGTTCACACGGTCTGCCCCGGCAAGAAGGCCGGCGAAACGGTCCGGACAGCCGTCCACGACTTCGAGGGAGACCAGACCTACAGCGAGAAGCGGGGTCACAACTTCGCTCTCAACGCCACCTTCGCCAAGATCAGACCCAAAAATTATGACGCCCTGGTGATTCCAGGCGGACGCTCCCCGGAATACCTTCGCCTGGACGAGAAGGTACTTGATCTGGTCCGCCACTTTGCGAAGGAAAACAAGCCTATCGCCTCCATTTGTCATGGACAGCAACTGTTGACGGCGGCCGGGGTCGTGGAGGGCAAACGCTGCACCTCCTATCCTGCCGTGCGGCCTGAGCTGATCCGAGCCGGCGCCAAGTGGGAAGACGTGAACGCCACCTTCTCCAATGCGCATGTAGACGGCAACCTCGTCACAGCGGCAGCCTGGCCAGGCCATCCTGAATGGATCCGCAAGTTCCTGGAGGTGTTAGGCTCCAGGGTCGAGCCCTAACTATCATCTTACATCTTGCGACAGAGGGATATCGCCTTTGGCAAGGCTAGGGATCGCCGGGCTGTTCCTTGCGGCGGTGGTGATCATAGGGTCCGTAGGGTATCATTTCCTTGAGGGGTATACGTGGCTCGAAGCCCTCTATATGACGATCATCACCATCTCAACGGTGGGGTTTCGCGAGGTGAGACCCTTGAGCCCGGCCGGGATGATCTTCACGATCGGGCTCCTGTTCGCCGGCCTGGGAGTAGTTCTCTACACAGCAGGAACCGTGACCGCAAAAATCGTGGAGGGGGAGTTCCAGCAGTTCTTCGGGAGAAAGAGAATGGAGAAGCGAATCGGCGCCCTGACAGACCACTATCTGGTGTGCGGCTGTGGTCGCATCGGGGAGGTGATCTGCCGCGAGTTGGCGTCAAAGCCGGTTCCGTTTGTGGTCATTGAGCAGGAGGAAGAGCGGATCCGCAAGGTGGAAGAGGCGGGCTACCTTCTGCTCAAGGGGGATGCCACCGATGAGAAGGTCCTCCTGGCTGCCGGGGCGATGAAGGCCAAAGGTCTCTTTGCCACCCTGCCGGTCGATGCGGATAATGTCTTTGTGACCCTCACAGCCAAGGAGCTCAACCCCTCCATCTTTGTGGTGGCCAGGGCCGAGACGGAGCGGAGCGAAAGGACGCTTGCCCACGCTGGGGCCGACAAGGTCATCTCGCCGTACGCAATGGGGGGACACCGCATGGCTCAGGCGGCCCTCCGCCCCGCCGTAGTGGATATCATCGAGCTGGCCACGCACTATCAAAGCCTGGAGCTGCAACTAGCGGAGATTGTGGTGCCACCGGGGTCGCCCTGCGAGGGGCTCACATTACGCGACTCCGGGCTGAACCAGGAGCCAGGGGTGATTGTGGTGGCGATCAAGCGGGCGGCGGGTGGTATGATCTTTAATCCCTCCACAGGTGAAAGGATTGAGGTCGGGGATCGCCTTGTCGCTCTGGGAGAGGTTGTTCGCCTGAGGGGATTGGAGCGGCGAGTAGAGTCGTCCTCTTCACGATAGATGCGTTCGCAACTGTGTGCGAAAGCGGAGCGATGGTCATGATGATGCAGTGGGAGGAGATGGCGCATGACTCCTGGTTCTTGGGATGGGGGATCCTCTGGATGGTCATGATAACGGCCTTCTGGTTCCTCATCCTGCTGGTGCTGGTGCTGGCGGTTCGCTGGCTCTGGCAGGCCGGCTCCGGGGTTCGATCCGTCCAGCGGCCGGAGGAGTCGGCCCTGGAGATCCTGAAGAAACGGTATGCCCGGGGCGAGATTGGGAAGGAAGAATTCGAGGCTAAGAAGCGCGATTTGCTGTGAAAGGATAGATAGGATGCAGTCAAGGTTGCAAGATCGCTCGAGACCCTCCGAGTCTCTCGCTCGATTGTTCGACAGTAGGGTGTTAGGCTATGCCACCGCGTTATTTGTTGTAGTGCCTTTCCTTGTGTTGTATATCGACGGGTTGGTAACGACCTTCATCCCGTCGGTGCAGAGCGAATGGGGACTCAAGGTGGCGAACGCGATTACACTCATGGGATCCGGCCTGACGGACGCCGCTATTGCGGGCGTCCTCTTGGTTGTCGGCCTGAAGGCCGGAAGGCCTCGGGAGGCTGTCGTGGGTAGACTCGGATTGCTTGCGGTGATCGTCGGGAGCCTTTCTGTCCAGATCTTAAAAAACCTGTTTTGTCGGTCCCGTCCCCTGGCTGAAAAGTCGGGCCAATTTTTCGTCGAATTTCCGTGTCTGGGCAAGGGTGCCGGATTCATCTCCTTTCCGTCAGGTCATTCTGTGACCGCCTTTGCCCTGGCATTTGTGCTCTCCCGCGCCTATCCCAGATATGCATTGCTCTTCTACGGACTGGCCGTCCTGGTCGCCCTCTCCAGGGTCTATCTCGCCAGGCATTTTCCTTCTGATGTTGTGGCCGGGGCCGCTATCGGGCTTCTGGCAGGTTGGATCACCTGTCGGTTTTCGATTTTTTCTCCTGTGCATGGGCGTACCTGAGAAGGCGGTACCTGCCGTCACCAGCGCCCCCCGATGGGTTCGAGAAGTCGCGGTGACGATCCTCCTGCTTGGTGTGGGATTTCTCCTCTTTTTTTATCGCTTGGATTCGCTCTCCCTGTTTGACGCAGATGAGCCGGCCTACGCGGAGGCGGCGAGGGAGATGCTGATCTCAGGCGACTGGATCACACCCCACTTCAATTCCCAGCCCCGCTTCGATAAACCGATCTTGTTTTACTGGCTGATTGCGCTGGCTTACCAAGGGTTCGGGGTCGGCGAGTATGCGGCTCGCTTCTGGTCCGCCGCCTTCGCGACCGGTCTCACGCTGTCGATCTACCTGTTCGGACGGCAACTGTTGGGTCAACGGGCCGCGTGTATTGCCGCTCTGGCCTTTGCCGCGAACGTCGGGACCGTTGCCTTGGCGCGAGCGGCGGTCACCGATATGACGCTTACCTTTTGTATGACCTGGGCGCTTTTCTGTTTTTTCGACGTCTATCGGGCCTCAGATAAGAGGCGCGAGCGTCTCCTCCTTGTTGGGTATCTTGCCATGGCGCTTGCCGTTCTCACGAAAGGCCCGATCGGCCTTCTGCTCCCCGGGTTGACTGTCGGCCTGTTTCTGGCCATTCGCAGAAAGGCCCGTGCGACCCTATCCAGGCTCCGCCTGCTCCCAGGTATTGGCCTGTTTGCTGTGATCGCGCTACCCTGGTATATCTTAGTGCTGCGTGAGAACGGATGGGCGTTCGTTCAAGGATTCTTTGTGCACCATCACCTGAACCGCTACCTGGGCGTGGTGTCGAGCCATGTCGGAGGTCCCCTATATTTCTTACCGGTAATCGTCCTCGGCTTTTTCCCGTGGAGCGGGACGCTGCCCAATGCCTTTGGCCGGCTCTGGGCTATCCGACGCCGCCTACGCGCTGAGCTGACCGAACGACAGGAGTTATTGCTCTTTTTGTGGGTCTGGTGTGGCGTTGTCGTGCTCTTTTTCTCGTTCTCCCGCACGAAACTCCCCTCCTACATCTTTCCCGCTGTTCCTGCGCTTGCCCTGCTGGCAGGGAATGCGGGAGAAGCCGTCCTCGACGAACGACAGCAAGGGGGGAGATGGGCGAGGACATCTGACTGGATCGTAGGTGGGATGGCCTGTTCGCTTGCCGTGATCCTCGTCTTGCTGCCATCGATTGCCGATCGCATCCGCCTCCGCGAGGCGCCGGATATCCCCCCATTTGACTTCGGGCTGGCGCCTTACGTGCTGGCCGTCCTCCTGCTGGTTGGAGTTACTTTCGCGATAGCAGCCAGGCGAAGAGGGCAGGGGAATATGGCGGCGGCCGCGATGGCGGCCACAATGGTCCTGAGTATTATACTGGCCGTGCATCGGGTTGCCCCGGCCGTCCAGGAGAGTCTGCAGAAATCCCTCCGCGACTTCGCGCTTGTCGCCAGACAAGAGCTTCGACCCGCCGACCTCTTGGTAGCCTATGACCTCAACGCGCCCAGTCTTGTGTTTTACTCGGAACGACACGTTGCGATCATCAGGAGGGGCGAGGAATCCGGATTTCAGCGTCTTGCCGCTCCTTATGGGCGGCTTTTCATCGTCGCCAAGGCCGCCGCGGAGACTCGCTTACGAATGATCCCGGATATTTTCCCCTTGGACAGGCGAGGGGGGTATGTCCTATACTCTAACCATTGCAGTCCGTAGGATAGGTCTGATGAAGGTAGAGGCGCGCGCATGATTGCCAAAACGATTCTCTCCCCTGTGACTCTTGAACTCGCCCTGGTCGAAGAGCGACTGCTCCAAGACATCAGCGGCGATGTGGAGTTGATCTCCGAAATCATCCGGTATGTGCTCAAGAGCGGCGGAAAACGGGTCCGGCCTGCGCTGCTGCTGCTCTCGGCAAAGCTTTGCGGCTATGAAGACGGTTCCCGTAATATCGATCTGGCGGTGGTGGCCGAGTATATGCACGCTGCCACACTGATCCATGATGATATCATCGATCGTGCCGATAAGCGTCGCGGACTGCCGTCGGCGAACAGCACCTGGGGTTCTCAGATCTCCGTGCTGGCGGGCGATTTCCTGTATGCCAGATCGCTTCAGATGCTGGTGATCGATGGCGACCTGGCTGTCATGCGGGCCTTTTCTGACGCGACAGTTCGGATGATCGAGGGCCAGGTGCGCGAGGTCCAGATGGCCGGAAACCTCGACCTCACGTATGACGAATATCTGGATATCATTACATCAAAGACCGCTGCCCTGATCTCAGTCGCCTGCAGGACCGGCGCCCTGATCGCCGGCAGGCGAGCGGACGAAGTGGCTGCATTAACTGAGTTCGGCTTGAATGTGGGAATCGGGTTTCAGTTGGTCGATGACGCGTTGGACTTTGTCGCCGAGGAGTTCCGGCTGGGCAAGCCTGTGGGGAACGATTTCAAGGAGGGGAAGGTGACCTTTCCGGTGCTCCATGTGATGCGGGCAGGCTCGGAGGCCGATCAGGGCAGGATCAGAGAGTTGGCCGCGCAGGAGACTATCAGGGAGTCCGACCTGGCAGAAGTGAAGGCGATAGTAGAACGGTACGGCGCCGTTCCGGCTACGATGGAGCTCGTTCGCACCTACCTCCAGAAAGCCAAGGCATCACTCAGTATCTTTCCAGATTCGGCTGCCAAGCGCTCGCTCGTCCTGATGGTCGATTTTGTCGGAGATCGAGACTGGTGATAACTGGCCTCCCTCCCCACCCGTAATGTCATGACGATCAATCTGCAACGGATCCGGAACTTTTCCATTATTGCGCACATCGATCATGGCAAGTCGACCCTGGCTGATCGGATTCTGGAGGCCACCGGGGCGCTTGCGCCCCGTGAGATGGAGGCCCAGGTTCTGGACCGCATGGACCTTGAACGGGAACGGGGCATTACCATTAAGGCAAAGGCGGTTCGCCTCCACTATAAGCGGCAAGGCGGGCAAGAGCACATTCTGAACCTGATCGACACCCCCGGCCATGTGGATTTCAGCTACGAGGTCTCGCGGAGCCTCTCCGCGTGCGAGGGCGCGTTGCTCGTGATCGATGCCGTCCAGGGAGTGGAGGCGCAGACGCTCGCCAATGTTCATCTCGCTATGGAGCACGACCTGGCCATCATCCCGGTCATCAATAAGATCGACCTGCCGAATGCCGACATCGCACGGGTGAAGGCCCAGATAGAGGAGACCCTGGCCATCGATGCCTCTGAGGCGATCCTGTGCAGCGCTAAACAGGGGATCGGAACTGAAGAGGTGATCGAGGCGGTCATCAAGCGGATACCGCCTCCCACAGGATCCTCGGACGCTCCCCTGAAAGCGTTGATCTTTGACTCTGCATTCGATCCGTACCAGGGCGTAATCGTGTATGTCCGGCTGTACGAGGGACAGGTGCGTCCCGGGATGCGGATACTCCTGATGTCCACCGGTGCGACGTTCGAGGTGTTACAGCTCGGCGTCTTCACCCCTCAGATGCGCCCCGCAGATCTCCTGTCGGCCGGAGAGGTCGGGTATGTCATTGCCGGGATCAGGGACGTGCGTCAGACCAGGGTAGGGGATACCATTACTGCCGAAGACAGACCGACGACCATGCCCCTGCCTGGCTTCAAGGAGGTCCGACCCATGGTGTTTGCCGGTCTGTACCCGACCGAGAGCGAAGCGTACCTGGAGTTGAAGGAGGCGCTGGAGAAGCTCCGTCTGAACGATTTTTCCTTTAGCTTCGAGCCGGAGACCTCGGCTGCCCTGGGCTTCGGCTTCCGGTGCGGTTTCCTCGGCTTGCTCCACATGGAGATCATCCAGGAGCGGCTGGAGCGCGAGTTTGGCCTGACGCTGATTACCACCGCTCCGACCGTGGTCTACCGAGTGGCTAAGCGGGATGGAACCGTAGTTGACGTGGACAACCCCAGCGATCTTCCTTCCCCGCAGGCCATCGAACGAATCGAGGAGCCGTACATCAAGGCCTCCATCATGGCGCCGGGTGAGTACGTCGGCCCGATCTTCGCGCTGTGTCAGGAGAAGCGCGGGATTCAGCGCGGCGTAGAGTACATGGAAGGCGGTCGCGTCGTCATTACCTACGACCTCCCGCTTAACGAGATCGTCATGGATTTCTACGACCGGCTGAAGTCGGCAACCCGTGGCTACGCCTCCCTGGACTATGAATTTGTCGATTATCGGGAGGGTCACCTGGTAAAGCTGGATATCCTTGTGAACAATGAACCGGTTGATGCGCTGTCCTGCATCATCCCGAAGGAGCAGGCGTATCTGAGGGGCCGGATGCTGGTGGAACGGATGCGAGAGCTGATTCCCAGACAGCTTTTCGAGGTGGTGATTCAGGCCGCGCTTGGGGGCAAGGTCATCGCGCGGGACAGTGTGCGCCCTCTGCGCAAAAATGTGACGGCCAAATGCTATGGCGGGGACATCACCCGCAAGCGAAAGTTGCTCGAGCGTCAGAAGGAGGGAAAGCGCAGGATGAAGCAGGTAGGCAGAGTCGAAATCCCACAGGAAGCCTTCATGGCGGTGCTGAAGGTGAATACCCCATGACGCGACAGATGATGGATGAGACGATAAAAGAGGGTCAGGAGCGGGCTTCGCGGCCAGGCGCAAAGCCGGAGAAGTCGGTTTTTCGCCAGTATGCCGAGGCCGTCATCATTGCCATTATCTTGGCGCTGGTGGTCAGAACCTTTGTGGTCCAGGCCTTCAAAATCCCTTCCGGATCGATGCTCCAGACGCTGCAAGTCGGCGATCATATCCTGGTCAATAAGTTCCTGTTCTGGTTTACCGAGCCGCAGCACGGTGACATTATCGTGTTCAAGTATCCCCAGGATGAGGAGAGGGACTTCATTAAGCGAGTGATCGCCCTGCCAGGTGAGAAGGTGGAGATTCGGGCAAAACAGGTCTATATCAACGACAAGCCGCTGACTGAGCCGTATGCGATTCACCTGGATCCTGCCACCATCGAGAATCCGGGCTCGCCTCGGGACAGTTTCGGTCCCGTCGTTGTTGCGCCGGGTCATCTCTTCATGATGGGTGATAACCGGGACTACAGCATGGATAGCCGGTTCTGGGGTTTTCTTGATATGAAGAAGATCAGGGGGAAAGCCTTCATGATCTACTGGTCGTGGGATAGCGAGCACTTCAGACCTCGCTGGGAGCGAATCGGGATGTTGGTCCGATGAGAAGTGGGCTGGGTCTGTACATCCATATTCCCTTTTGCCTGTCACGCTGTCATTACTGCGACTTCAACAGCTATCGCTTCGATTCTGTTCAAGTTGAGCAGTATCTGGAGGCGTTGGCGCAAGAGATTACGCGTCGCGCCTCCTCAGACGCGATCCGACATCGGCGGGTCTGCTCTGTCTTCTTCGGCGGCGGGACACCCTCAATACTCCAGGCGTCACAACTCATCGGTATCCTCGACCGCTGCCGGGCCGCCTTTACCTTCGAGGCCGACGCAGAGGTCAGCCTTGAAGCCAACCCGGGAACGGTAGGCCTTCCGAAGCTTCGCGCGCTTCGGGAAGGCGGGGTAACCCGTCTGAGTATGGGGGTGCAAGCAGTTCAGGACCGACTCCTCCAGCGGCTTGGTCGCGCCCATGCTGCCTACGAAACTGAACAGGCCTTTTGGTTAATGCGTGAGGCCGGCTTCAGTAATATCAATCTGGACCTGATGTTCGGCCTGCCCGGTCAGAGTACGGACGACTGGTCGGCGACCCTCGACTGGGCCATCGGTGCAGGCCCTGAACATCTCTCTGCCTATGGGCTGATCCTGGAAGAGGGGACGCTTCTCCACCAGGAACATCGCAAAGGCGAGATTGGGCTACCCGACGAAGAGACAGAGACAGTCATGTATCAAATGGCTGTAGGCCGGCTGCATGACGCCGGCTTCGAGCATTACGAAATTTCAAACTTTGCGCGTCCAGGCTTCCGTTGCCGCCACAATCTGGTCTACTGGCAACATCAGGAGTACGTCGGCATTGGGGCGGGGGCTCACTCATTCCTTACCGGGCGCCGGTTTTATAATGAGTTGCTGCCTGCACGCTACGTATCCGCCATTGCTGAGCGTGGGATAGCCGTAGCCTGCGGCGAAGAGCTATCCGCCGAGATGTTACGAGCCGAGCGTTTGATGTTGGGGCTTCGACTCCGGACCGGACTGGACGTGGATGTATTGAAGGATGCACTTGGCGTTGAAGATCTCTCTGCGTCCGATCGGGTCACCCGCCTATTGGATGATGGGTTCCTTCGCCTGAATGAGGGGCGGGTACAGATTACAGAGCGGGGGCTTCTCGTAGCCAACGAACTGATTGTCCAACTCCTCTGATTCTCCGGCCTGTTCTATAGCGCGCAGACGGCGGCAAATCCGCTTGACAATAGCGGCTATTTTTCTTAGCATTTTTTAGAACCGTGGCACGTTTCTCCAGGGAGTGCCAAGTGTTGAAAGAAGGGTAAGGGAAGGGGGTCGATGGACCGATGTCGGCGCATGAACTAACTTCACGGGAGCGCCAGATCCTGAAGGTAATTATCCATGACTATATCACCTCCGGAGAGCCTGTAGGGTCCCGAAGTATCGCCAGGCGCCACCTTGGCTACCTCAGCCCTGCCACCATCCGCAATGTGATGGCGGATCTGGAGGAGGTAGGCTATCTCTCTCAACCGCATGCGTCAGCCGGCAGGATCCCAACCGATTCCGGGTACCGCTTCTACGTTGACAGCCTTATGCAGCGTCCTAAATTGTCGAAGGTCGAGGAAAGCCGAATCGAGCAAGGGATCCGTCCCAGCCGGGGTCAGGCCGAGGAATTGGTGCAGGGGGTCAGCCGAATCCTCTCCGATCTCTCACGATATGCTTCGGTGGTTCTGGCGCCAAAGTTTGCACAGAACACGTGGCGACGTATTAACTTTGTCCACCTCAATCGGGAGCGGACCCTGGTGGTTCTTATGGCCGATTCCGGGCTCGTACAGCAGAAGGTCATCGCTATCGATGAGTTGATCGAGCAGCCGGAGTTGGATCGAATCTCTAACTATCTGAACAGTGTGTTGGGCGGGGTGACCCTTCACGAGGTGAGGAACACGATCATTGCACAGATGGCCGAGGAGCGCGATGAGTTCAACCGCCTGATGCAGCGCGCCCTGGAACTCAGCAACAAGACGCTGGAGGGTGAGGAGGGATACGTCTACATCGGAGGGGCGGCCAATATCACTCATCAGCCGGAGTTCGCCGATATCAATAAGATGCAGAATATCTTCGCGGCCTTCGAGGAAAAGTCAAAGCTGGTGAAGATTCTCGATCGATGTCTGGCCCATGAGGGGTTACGGGTTATCATCGGCCGCGAGAGTGAGATCAGAGAGATGCGCGAGCTCAGTCTGATTGCTTCGTCGTATAAGAGTGGAGATCATGTCGTTGGTGTACTCGGAATCGTGGGCCCGAAGCGGATTGCCTACGACCGCATGGTGGCCCTCGTCGATTGTACGGCCAGACTCGTCAGCAAGCTCCTGACAGAGGCTGATGTGTAGAGCTTGCTTTCAGAAGCGATGATGCGCGATGGAGCCTGACGGACGGATCTGTCGGGTCAGCCGATGAACGAAAGGGAGCCGATCGGATAATGAATCAAGAAAGTGAAGAAACCAAAGCATCGACAAGCGATAACGCCCAAGAGAGCCCTGTTGTCCCCACGATCGAGTTGGAGTCGATGATCAACAAGCTGCAGGCCGACCTCAAGGGACGGACTGCTGAGATAGACGCCCTCAATGACCGCCTCCTTCGTCTCCACGCGGAGTTTGAGAACTACAAGAAGCGAGTATCCCGCGAGCGGAGCGAGTTCGTGAGGTTCGCGAACGAAGGGCTGATCCTGGAACTGCTGCCTATTGTGGATAGTCTGGAGCATGCGGTCGCTACGGCCCGCTTTGGAGGAGAGGTCCAGGGCGTTGCGGAGGGTGTTGACATCATTCTTCGACTGTTTCAGACGACCCTGGAAAAGGCAGGGGTGAAGTCCATCGAGGCGTTGGGGCATGAGTTCGATCCGAACTTCCATCAGGCTGTGGCTCAGATAGAGGCGACTGATGGTCGGGACAATATTGCGGTCGAGGAGGTTCGAAAAGGGTACCTCCTGGAGGGACGTTTGCTGCGGCCGGCGATGGTGAAGGTATCGAAAGCGAAGGTTCTGAGTTCTGAGTTCGAGGTTCAAGGTTCAGAAGAAGATCGATGTGAAACCCGGAGTTCGGGATCCGGCCTGTCTCAGTCATGAACAGGCGCGACTACTACCAGGTGCTTGGGGTGGATCGGGACGCCGCTCCCGATGAGATCAAACGAGCCTACCGTCGGCTGGCTCATAAGTATCACCCGGACAAGAACCCTGGCGATAAGACGTCGGAAGAGCAGTTCAAGGAGGCGACCGAGGCGTATGAGATCCTGAACAATCCCGAGAAGCGGGCGGCCTACGACCGGTTCGGAGTTACCGGAGAGAGGGCCGGCTTCGGGGGATTCGGTGAGGCCGGATTTGGGTCGGTGTTCGAGGATCTTTTCGAGGGGTTCTTTGGAGGATCTGCCCGGCGGGCTGCTTCCCGGGGCGCAGATTTACGCTACAACCTCGAGATCAGCCTTGAGGAAGCGATCCTCGGAGTAGAGAAAGAGATTACGATCCCCCGGCTGGAGCCCTGCGGCGCCTGCAAGGGGAGTGGCGCGAAGCCCGGGACATCTCCAACCGCCTGTGGTTCCTGCCGCGGCAGCGGCCAGGTTCGGTACTCGCAAGGCTTTCTCACGATCAGCCAGACCTGTTCGGCCTGTCGAGGCGAGGGGCGTGTTATTGAACATCGATGCCGCGACTGTCGAGGTACGGGGCGGTCGCGGTCCGATCGGTCTCTTACGGTGAAGATTCCTGCCGGTGTGGAAACGGGGATACGCTTGAAGCTGGCAGGCGAGGGCGAGGCCGGTCCCCATTGGGGAGATCGGGGCGATCTGTATGTTGTCATCACCGTGAAGGAGCATCCGCTCTTCTCACGGCACGGCGACGACTTGTATTGTGAGGTTCCTGTCAGGTTTGTTCAAGCGGCCTTGGGGGCCGAGTTGGAGATCCCGAGCTTTTTCGGGATGACGAAGCTCAAGATCCCCCCCGGGACCCAACCCGGCGCTGAGTTTCGCGTTCATGGCAAGGGTGTGCCGCGCTTGCGTGGCCATGGTCAAGGAGACCTCGTGGTCAGGGTTGTGGTCGAGGTGCCTAAGCGGCTGACCACGAAGCAGCGCGAGTTGCTCGAAGCGTACGCTGCTCTGGAAAACGGCGACGGAAGCCCGTTAGTCGAGAGCTTCTTTGACAAGGTCAAGAGCCTGTTCGGCTGATCTGCCCTGCCGCATGCGAGAGAGGCTGAAGGTAGATAGACCGAAGGTTTTGAGGATGCTTCAGCCTTCAGCCTGAACACCTGCTTTTAGCGCTGACCGTTGATCGCTATTTTCCGAGGACACTGACCGATGACGGCCAGATCGCTCTATCTTATCGACGGGAGTTCCTACCTCTTTCGGGCCTACCATGCGCTTCCACCCCTTACGAACAGCGAGGGGGTTCCAACCGGAGCCATATACGGTTTCACCAATATGCTTCTGAAGATCATCCGGGACGAGCATCCGGAGGCCATGGTTGTGGTCTTCGATTCCGCAGGACCGACCGAACGACATACGCGATACGCTGACTACAAGGCGAATCGCGGCCAGATGCCGGACGATCTGAGCCGCCAGCTTCCGTACATCCATCGGATAGTGGAGGCGATGCGCATCCCGCTCCTGATGCAACAGGGGCAAGAGGCGGACGATCTGATCGGCTCGCTGGCAAGGCAGGCCGAGGCGCAGGACTTTCACGTGACCATTGTCACGGGCGATAAAGACATGCTCCAACTCATTGGACCTGAGATCCGGGTCTATGATTCGATGAAGGAGAAGGTCTACGGCGAACCGGAGGTTCTGGAGCGCTTCGGCGTGCCCCCCGGTCAGGTGGTGGAGGTGATGGGGTTGATGGGTGATCCGATCGACAACATCCCTGGCGTGCGCGGGATCGGGGAGAAGACCGCCAGGAGCCTTATCCAGCAGTTCGGGAGCATCGAAGAGATGATCACTCGCCTGCATGAGATCAAGTCCGTGAAGGTTCGGGAGATTCTGAGAAGCCAGGTCGAGCAAGCTCGTCTCAGCCGGGATCTGGCCCGCCTCAGGACGGATCTCCAGGTGAGTGTGGATCTGGGACAGGTTGCGCTACGTGAGCCTGATAACGCCGCTCTCCAGGCCCTCTTTCGGGAGTTAGGTTTCACAGGGCTCCAGCGGGCATTTACCCCCGTGACCTCGCGCGGCTCGCTCCGCATGGTCGTTATTGATCGCGAGGACGAGATCGGAGAGACCGTCAAAGAACTCCTGGATTCCGACAGCGTGGCTATCGCTGTTGCGCGTAACGGTAGCGGCTCAGGTGACGGTACGCTTTATGGCCTTGCCTTCTGTAAAGAGCCCGATGTCGCCCTCTGTTGCTTTCCTGAAGCGATGACCGACTCGTATCTTGAGCGTCTGCGCCCTGTCCTGGCTGGAGAGAAGCCGATGAAGATCGGCCACGACCTCAAACGGATCATGACCGCTATCGGGAAGAAGGGCGTTGCGCTGAGAGGACTGTCCTTTGATGCCATGGTAGCGTCCTATCTCCTGAACCCTAACAGATCGGATCACTCTCTCGCGACTTTGGTGTTTGAGCTGTTGGGCGTGAAGTGCGAGCAGGGGTCGGAAGCTAAGGGTGGAAATGACGGACGAGAGATGGCCATGAGGCGGGCAGCCGAAGAGGCGCACCTTGTATGGCAACTCAAAGAGGCGTTGCTGCCGAAACTTGAGCAGTCAGGGCTGCTGTCGTTGTTTAAAACGATCGAGATGCCGCTGATCGAGGTCTTGGCCTCGATGGAGGAAGTCGGGTTCAGCGTAGATGCCGACCAGCTTGGCGAGTTGGGCAAGGAACTGGAGAGCCAACTCAGCCAGATCGAATCGCGAATCTTCGCTCTGGCGGGTGAGCACTTTAACATCAATTCGCCGAAGCAGTTGGCGGATGTGTTATTTCAGCGACTGAAGCTTCAGCCGCTGAAGCGGACCAAGACCGGCTATTCCACCAATGTGGAGGTGCTTCAGCGATTGGCCATGACGCACGAATTGCCCGCAGAGGTCCTGAATTACCGGAGTCTCGCGAAACTCAAATCGACCTATGTTGATGTGCTGCTCAGGCTTGCTGATCGCGCGGGCGGCCGAATTCATACATCGTTCAATCAGACGGTGACTGCCACCGGACGCTTGAGTTCCAGTGAGCCGAACCTCCAGAATATCCCGGTTCGCACCGAGGTCGGGCGGCGGATTCGACAGGCGTTCATTGTCTCGAAGGGTCATCGGCTCCTGTCGGCCGACTATTCCCAGATCGAGCTGCGGATTTTGGCGCACCTCTCCCAGGACCAGGCGTTAATTGCCGCTTTCACGGCGGGGGCTGATGTGCACCGGAGTACTGCAGCCGAGATCTTCGGGGTGCAGCCGGAGGAGGTGACGGCGGAGATGCGGCGACGGGCCAAGGTGATCAACTTCGGCATCGTCTATGGGATGAGTCCCTTTGGCCTGGCCTCAGAACTCGATATACCACAGGAGGAGGCCGCCCTGTACATCGATCGCTATTTTCAGATCTATCACGGGGTCAAGTTATTTATCGACCAGACGATCCGCGAGGCCGGGGAACTCGGCTTCGTGAGTACGCTCTGGGGACGCCGGCGAGCGATCCCGGAACTGAGAAGTTCCGACCAGACGGTTCGGCAACTTGGGGAGCGGTTGGCAGTGAATACGCCGATTCAGGGATCGGCTGCAGACCTGATCAAGGTTGCGATGATCGCTATCTTCAGACGCCTAAGGTCGGAACGGTTGGGAACCAGGATGATTCTTCAGATCCACGATGAGCTGCTGTTCGAGGTACCCGAAGCCGAGCTGGAAGTCGCTAAGCAGGTGGCTATTGAAGAGATGGAGCGTGCGGCTGCTCTCTGTATTCCCCTGAAGGTTGACCTCGGGGTTGGAGTGAACTGGGCTGAGGCCCATGCCTAGTGAGCAGGACGCACGGCGAATGGTCGTTGTGGGCCTGACAGGGGGCATTTGTTCGGGCAAGAGTACGGTCGCAGCGATGTTCAAGGGCTTGGGCGCGACGGTCATCGACGCCGATCGAGTTGCTCACGAGTTGGTGGAGCCGGACCGGCCCCTCTTCGAGGCGGTCGTCTCGACGTTCGGTCGCGAGGTCGTCGGAGCGGGTGGTCGCATAGACCGAAGGCGATTGGGCGCCATAGTGTTCGCCGATCTCAAGGCCCGCAGACAATTAGAGGCGCTACTTCATCCGGCTATTATCCGGGAGTGTGAACGGCGTATCCAGCGAGCAGGGGTCTTGGGAGCGGTCGTTTGCCTTGTCGATGCTGCGCTGCTGATTGAGAGCGGTTGGCACGCTCGCTGTGACGCGGTGATCCTTGTTGAGGCGAGCGAAGCCGTGCGGCTCGACCGTCTGGTCAGGTCAAGAGACCTCAGTCAAGATGAAGCGATGCAGCGCGTCAGGTCGCAGATGCCACAGCAGGAGAAGCGGTGCCACGCTCATTATGTCATTGAGAATGAAGGTCCGCTTGAAGAGACAGCGCGTCAGGTGCAGGCGGTGTGGGAACAGTTGTGCGCCCAGGCTACACCGTAGGCGCTTGCCTGTGGCTTGAGCAGCCTGCTAAAAAAGGGGGGAGTAAGGTTCAGGGTTCCTTGAGAAATGACAGGGCGATGTGGTTAAACTCGTCAGCGTGGGTGAGGGCCAAGGCGTGGCCGCCGCCCGGGATCACGGCCAATTTGGCGCCGGGAATTCCCTGGTGGAGCGTCCTGGCGAAACGCATAGGGGTCATGAGATCTTCGTTACCAGTCACAATCAGGGTTGGTACCGTAATCTCGCTCAAGCGATCTTCGGTGAAGTGACCGAGTGCGGCCTCGACCTGGCGGGCGTAGACGTCGGCGGGGAGAAAGTATGGGTCCTCCAGGAATCGGGTGATGGTCGACTCTATAAATCCGGGGATAAGATAGTCCCGGTACGTGAATATCCATGGACTGGTGGCCCGCGCGTACTCTTCCCGGCTGAAGTGGGCCCGCATCATCGCGAACGAGTTCAGTACGTCAGCGCCGCGCCGATCGGCTGAGGTGTAGGTCGAGACCAGGATTAATCGTCTGACCCTGGCAGGATAGGCGATCGCCACCTCCTGGGCGATCGCCCCGCCCATGGAAAGGCCCACGATGTGGGCCTTATCGATAGCGAGCGCGTCCATCAGGCGGATGACATCATCGGCCATGGTCTTGATAGTGTAGGAACTCGATGAGCGGTCGCTTTGGCCGGCGTCGCGGTTGTCGAAGGTTATGCAGCGGAAGTGCTGGCTGAACACCGGTATCTGCAGCGCCCAGACTCGGTGATCGATGCCGAGTCCGTGGATCCAGACGACCGGCTCACAGTGGCCGTCTTCCTGGTAAAAGAGCTCCATTTGGCCGACCCGAACCTTTGGCATAGATTGATTGTAAGGGTGCAGGATATGGATGTCAATCAATCTGCTGAGGGACAGGCCAAGCGAGGCGCGGGATACTTGAGACTCGGGTTGATATTGTTTGGAACGTCATGTGGGCGTATACTCTACCGGAGTAGGGTAGCTATCGCTTAGACTGGATCGAGGTGGGGGAGATGATCGACGAGGAGATGAAGCACAAGGCGCTGGCGCGTCTGAGCCGGATCGAGGGCCAGGTGCAGGGTGTGCAGCGGATGGTGGAGGAGGGGAAGTACTGCGTCGATATTCTGCTCCAACTGTCTGCCATCGAAGGTGCGTTGGAACAGGTTCGCAAGATCCTCCTCGGCCGTTACATCGAATCGTGTGTCGCAGAGGCGATGGCCTCCGGGCGGGCGGAGGATCGCCAGAAGAAGATCGAAGAGCTTCTGGAGGTCTTCTCGCGCTACGGCCGGTAGTGCGTGGGAGAGATTCGGTGCGATACGACGCGATCGTAGTTGGTGGCGGGCCTGCAGGGGCGACGGCAGCACTTACGCTGGCGAAGGCCGGCGTCAGGGTACTTCTGATAGAGCGGCGGAGATTGCCGCGCTATAAGGCGTGCGGCGGCTGTCTGTCGCAACGGGTAGAACGGCTGCTCCCTATCGATTTGGGTAAGCTGATCGAGGAGTCGATCACTAACCTTACCTTTACATGGCGTGGTCGCGATCCGGTCGATGCGACCTTTTCAGATTCGGAGCCGATGGCCTTTATGGTCTGGCGCGATAAATTCGATCAGGCCTTGTGCAATCGTGCGGTTGACGCCGGAACCGAACTTCTGGATGGACAGGCGGTGCGAGCCGTCAGAGCATCGGCGAATCATATCGAGGTTGATTTCGACGGGAGGACGGCGACGGCGGATTTCCTGGTTGGAGCTGATGGGGCTAGCGGTGTTGTAGCCCGGGATCTGTTTCCTGACCGCACGCAGCCGAGCGTCGTGGGACTTGATGCAGAGCTTCCCTTGACCAGCGAGGGCGAGGCTGCGTTGAAGGGCCGGGTCATTCTCGATGTAGGTCGAGTTCCAGGGGGGTACTGCTGGGCCTTTCCAAAAGGTGGGGTAGCCTCTGTCGGCGTGTCGATTGACCGCAGGGCGGCGAAACGGGCCCTGCCGTGTCTCACGGATTTTCTCACCTCCAGCAGATTCAGCGACCGTAGAGCGGTACGGACCACCGGGGCGCTGATCCCGGTCTATCATGACGGGACCGGGCCGCTTCATCGCGGACGCGCACTTCTCACAGGTGATGCGGCATGTCTGGTCGACCCCTTTTTAGGCGAAGGGATCTACTACGCCATCCAGAGCGGACAACTGGCAGCCAGGGCCATTGTCAGGGCTGGGAGCCACGGCGGTGATCTCCATTGGTATCAGACGGCCATCTCGACGGAGATTGCACCGGAGCTTGAGGCGGCCGGTCGGCTGAGCCGTGCGGCCCATCGGGCTCCCTGGCTGTGGTTCCAAGTGCTCAAGCGGCGTCGCGTAGTGATCGATCTCTACAGGAAAGTTTTGATGGGCGAAGCGAATTACCGATGGTTCGAGGAACGGGTGTGGGCAGGGACACCCCGCCCCGTGGCCATGCTGTTTGGTATCTGGGCTAATCGAGGATCTGTAGTGGCGGGGTAACCCGGTCACTACCGAGTGACAAAGTTCGAGAAATTAGCAATGGCAAGAGATCCGATTTGTGGCATGGACGTGCTTCCCGAGGAGGCCGCAGGTACGAGCCGCTATCAAGGGGTAGACTACTATTTCTGCGCGGCGGCCTGTAAGGAGGCGTTTGACAAATCGCCGGAGCAGTATGTGACTGAACAGCGCGAGGTGCAGAGCCCGAAATCCCCCCACCCCCCCTTTACTAAAGGGGGGTACGGGGGGATTTTCAGTACGGGGTCTGCCTCCGCAACAGCGGGGGTACGAAGTGCGCACACGAGGGTGGTCGAGATCCCGATCAGAGGAATGACGTGCGCGTCATGCGTGGCCAGAATCGAAGGCACCCTATCAAAACTCAGTGGCGTTGAGGCAATCAGCGTCAACTTTGCGACGCAACAGGCGACGATCTCGTATGATCCCGAACGGGTGACTATTGATCGGATTATTCAGGAGGTTCAGGGACTCGGTTACGAGGCGGCCGTAGCAGAGGTCATCCTGCCGATCCGGGGGATGTCCTGCGCGTCATGCGTAGCGCATATTGAGCAAGCATTGCAGGCAGTTCCAGGGGTAGTCTCCGCCTCCGTCAACTTTGCCACGGAGCGGGCAACCGTGACCTACCTCGCTTCGCTTACTGGACTCGCTGATCTGCGCAGTTCGATCGAAGCGGCCGGGTATGCTGTTCTGGACATGGCCGCTGCTCCAACGCCGGATCTGGAGAAATCGTCGAGAGATACAGAGATCCGCCTGCTTCGGACCAGGTTTCTGGTCGGGGCGACCCTGAGTATCCCGGTTTTAGTTGGGAGCTTTCCGGATTGGTTTGCATGGGCCCCGGCGCCGCTGTCCAACCCTTACGTGCTCTTCGCCCTCACCACGCCGGTACAGTTCTGGGTCGGTTGGCAGTTCCATCGAGGGTTCTGGATGAGCCTGACGCATCGAACCGCCGACATGAACACCTTGGTCTCGATCGGGACGAATGCGGCCTACCTGTACAGCGCGGCGCTTACCTTCTTCCCTGCGGCCATCGCGCCAGCGGGGATGGAGGCGATGACCTACTACGACACTGCCGCCATCCTGATGACCCTGATCATCATGGGGAGGTGGCTGGAGGCCAAGGCGAAGGGTCGGACCTCCGAGGCGATCAAGAAGCTTATAGGACTTCGGGCCAAGACCGCTCGGGTGATCCGTGACGACCTTACGCAAGACATCCCGGTGGAGGAGGTCAGGGTTGGCGATCTGGTGTTGGTCAGGCCTGGGGAGAAGGTGCCGGTAGACGGGATCATCCGTGAAGGCCGGTCGGCGCTTGATGAGTCGATGCTGACCGGGGAGAGCCTGCCTGTCGAGAAGGGGCCGGGCGATCAGGTGATCGGCGCCACGGTCAATAAGATGGGTAGCTTCAAGTTCGAGGCGACCAGGGTTGGACGGGAGACCGTCCTCGCCCAGATCGTCCGATTGGTTGAGCAGGCCCAGGGATCGAAGGCGCCCATCCAGCGGCTGGTCGATAAGATCGCCGGGGTCTTTGTGCCGATCGTCCTGGTTATCGCGGCTGCAACCTTCGTCGTTTGGCTGCTGTTTGGGGGAGAGCAGGCGTTTCTCGTGGCCCTCTCGAACTTCGTGGCGGTGCTGGTAATCGCCTGCCCCTGCGCCCTGGGCCTCGCAACGCCTACATCGATTATGGTCGGAATCGGGAAGGGAGCGGAGCACGGTGTCCTGATCAAGAACGCCGAGAGCCTTGAACGAGCCTATCAGGTAAACGTGATCATCTTCGATAAAACCGGCACGCTTACCGTCGGCCAACCATCGGTTACGGACATAGTTCCGAGTTCGGACTTCCAAGTTCCGAGTTTGGAACCCAACTCCCAACTCCCAACCCCCAACCCCCTACTTTGGCTGGCTGCCTCAGCAGAACAAGGCTCCGAGCATCCGCTTGGACAGGCGATCATTGATCATGCCAAGGCGAAGGGTCTTGCCCTCGCCGAGCCGCAGGAGTTCAAGGCGATCCCGGGATATGGGATCGGGACCGTCGTGGAGGGGCAGGAGGTCCTCCTCGGGAACGCAGCCCTGATGCAGGAGCGTGGAATCGAGCTTGGCGAGATGGGTTCGCAGGCCCTGATGCTTTCTGGGGAGGGCAAGACGGCGATGTTTGTTGCCGCTGATGGTCGGCTTCTTGGCCTCGTGGCAGTGGCCGACGTCGTGAAGCCGCATTCACGGTCGGCCGTATCTGCCTTACATCACTTGGGTATCGAGGTAGTGATGATCAGCGGCGATACTCGTCGGACGGCCGAGGCGATTGCCAGACAGGTCGGGATCGATCGGGTTTTGGCCGAGGTCCTGCCGGAGCATAAGGCGCTGGAGGTTCGACGACTTCAGGAGCAGGGGAAGCTGGTGGCGATGGTGGGCGATGGAATCAATGACGCCCCCGCCCTGGCCCAGGCCGATGTGGGGATCGCCATCGGGACAGGGACCGATGTGGCGATGGAAGCGGCCGATATCACGCTGATCGGGGGCGACCTGCGAAGCGTCGTGACAGCGCTGCAGTTAAGTCGACTGACGATGCGGAACATCCAGCAGAACCTGTTTTGGGCGTTTGCCTATAATGTGGTTCTGATCCCGGTAGCCGCCGGTGTCCTGTACCCATTGTTTGGGGTACTACTGAGTCCGGTCCTAGCCGGCGCAGCCATGGCGCTTTCTTCGGTCACCGTGGTCAGCAACGCTCTCCGATTGCGACGATTCCGGCCTATGGCCGTGACAGCGTCCTCGTAGTCCGATGGCTACCGTCAACTGAAATGCGGATTGCGGTTCATATGCAAGGAAGGGGGTGAAGACATATGAAACAGGATGAAGTGAAGCAGCCTGACCGATCTACCTGTACGATGCACGCAGACAGGCGATCGGTTCTCAGGATCTTGGCCGGAGGCCTGTTCGGTCTCCTTGTTAAGCCTGTTGCCGGTTGGGCAGCAGGAGGCGATAGTGCGGCTTCGGCGGCCCCGAGACGTCCGCGGCCGGCTACACCCTCGCCGGCATTGTTCACCGGGAAGCTGGCAGAAACCTATCGGATCGCCAAGGAAGTGCCGGAACTGATCGAGCAGATGCCGTGCTATTGCGGTTGCGGTAGAATGGCCGGCCATCAGAACAACCTGGATTGTTACACAGATCGGCATGCGGATACGTGAAGGATGTGCCAAGACATTACGCTGGATGCGTATGCCATGTACAAGCAAGGGAAGAAAATTCCAGAGATTAAGGCGGCAATTGACCGAAAATATGCAAGATGAGAGGGGGAGCGATGGCCAAAGATCCCGTATGCAAAATGATGGTGGATGAGAAGCAGGCGGCGGCCACAGCCGTCTATCAAGGAGTGACATACTACTTCTGCGCCGTGGGCTGCAAGCGGGCCTTCGAGCAGTCGCCGGAGAAATACATTTCGAAATAGGAGTGAGAGGTCCGAGACGGGAAGTGCTATAGTCCCCGCGCTGTAGACTCTGATCCTCATACAAAGTTGATTTACTGCCTCGGACGTTGACAAGCCGACGGTGGTGTTCTACAGTGGCCGAAGTGGACGGAGGATATACTTTTCCTTTCTAGTTGCTGACGTAATCGACGGAGCGAGACAATTGCCTGCTCACTTTTCCATTCGGGTTCGGCTCGCAGTGTTGGCTGCGCTCCTGGCCGCTGGGTGTCTCACGGTCCGGACCGACGCCCAGGCACAAAAAACTCGAGCAGAAGGCCTTGGTCTCAGCCCTGAGGAACAGATCGTCATATCAGTCTATAAACATGCCAGCCCAGGTGTTGTACATATCACCAGCACCGCCCTGGCGTACGATGTGTTCTTCAATCCGGTACCCCAGAAAGGGGCGGGATCGGGTTTGGTGGTGGACGACCGGGGGTATATCTTAACCAATAACCATGTGGTGGAAGAGGCCGACAGTCTGGAGGTCACGCTGCCTGACAAAAGCAAGGTGCCGGCAAAGTTGATCGGCCGCGATCCCAGCAACGATCTGGCAGTGATAAAGATCTCTGTTTCAAAGGAGAAACTGTTCCCTTTGAAGATGGGCAACAGCGATGCCTTGCAGGTGGGGCAGATGGCCATTGCCATCGGTAATCCGTTCGGTTTGGATCGAACGGTCACGCGCGGCGTCGTCAGCTCGATGGGTCGAACGCTCCGCTCCGAGAGCGGACGCCAGATTCGAGGCATCATCCAGACCGATGCACCGATCAATCCCGGCAATTCAGGCGGCCCGCTGCTGAACTCCCGGGGCGAGGTGATCGGAATCAACAGCGCTATCTACACACCGAGCGGCGGGTCGGTCGGGATCGGTTTTGCCATCCCGGTGAACACGGCGAAGCGATTGCTTCCCCAGTTAATCGCCAAGGGGCGGGTCAGTCATCCCTGGCTGGGTATCGCCGGACTGGACATTACACCGGAGGTAGCCGGTGCCCTGAAGCTTCCGGTTCGCGAAGGGATCGTGGTGATGCAAGTCTCTCCCAAAGGCCCGGTGGACCGCGCAGGTATCAGAGGAAGTACGAGAAAGGCGCGGGTCGGCAACACGCTGGTCGGCGTAGGAGGGGACATCATCGTTGCGGTCGATGGCCGAAAGGTGGCATCGATAGACGATCTGACGGCCTTTCTGGATGGAGAGCGGAAGGTTGGAGATCAAGTCAAGATGGAACTTCTCAGGAATGGTCGGCCACTTACCGTCACGGTTCGACTGGGAGAGCTGCCTGAGGCATGAGGGTGGCTCGAACTCGTGCGGTGTTAGGATTCTTGCTGCTCCTCCCCCTGACGCTCTGCGTGCTTCGGGTCTCTGATGTCTTGGCCCTGCAAAGGGGCGATGTGGTCATCGACGGCCGGGTGACGATTGCCGTTGAGGTGGCGCGAACCGCGCGGGAACAGGCCAGGGGGCTCGGGGGTCGATCATCGCTTCCAAAAGGTGGAGGCATGCTCTTTCCCTTTGACGCGGCAGAACGCCGGACATTCTGGATGAAGGGGATGCTGATCCCGCTCGATATGCTCTGGATCCGGGAGAGCAAGATCGTGGCCATTGATGCCAATGTTCCTCCGCCCCGCTCACATGAGACGCCTGTCATTGTCAGTCGTGTGGCCGATCTTGTCTTGGAGGTTCCTGCAGGCTTCGCCCAAGAGATGGGTATCAGTGTCGGTCAGACAGTTCGTGTCAAATATGAAGGATCGAGTCGTTAGCGCGTCATGACAGCAGCGATGCGGCAGCGGATACGGTACCTGCGAAGGCGGGGTACAGTGGCGATCTGGATGGTTCTCTGCGTCCTTATGGTCCAGAACCTTGCGGACGCGCAGGTCACGGCCAGAGTGGCGGAGTCGACGCTTGAGAACGGATTGAAAGTCCTGCTGCTTGAAGAACACAAGGCGCCTGTGGTAACCGTCCACATCTGGTATCGGGTTGGCGCGCGCAACGAGCAACCGGGAATTACCGGTCTGTCCCATCTGTTGGAGCATATGATGTTTAAGGGGACCTCGATGGTGGGGCCTGGACAGTTTTCCAGAATCATCAAAAAGAATGGCGGCCGCGACAACGCCTTCACCAGCGAGGATTACACCGGCTATTTCGAGACGTTCGCCTCGGATCGGGTCGAACTGGCCCTGAAGCTCGAGGCTGATCGGATGCGGGGCCTGCTGCTCGATCCGAAAGAGGTGGAATCGGAGAAGAAAGTGGTCATGGAGGAGCGTCGTCTGCGGACAGACGACGATCCCGTGTCTGCCTTGAGGGAGGCGATGGAGGCCGTGGCTTTTGAATCGCACCCGTACCGGCAGCCTGTCATTGGCTGGATGACCGACATCGAGGGGCTGAGGCGGGGGGATCTGGTACGCTACTACAACATGTACTACGTGCCGAATAACGCCGTGCTGATCGTGGTCGGTGATTTCAAGGGTGAAGAGCTGCTTCCAAAGATTCGACATTACTTCGGTTCGATTCCGCGTGCCGCTGACCCACCCGCCGTCCGCGCCGTAGAGCCGGAGCAACGGGGGGAGCGGCGAGTTCTCCTGAAGAAGGAAGCGGAACTGCCGTTTGTATTTATGGGGTACCATGTCCCGAATCTGAAACAACCCGATAACTTTGCGCTTGAGGTGCTGGCTTATATCCTGTCTGGCGGCAAAAGCGGCAGAATTTACAAGAGCCTGGTCTACGAGAAACAGCTTGCCCTATTCGCCGGCGGGGGGTACGAACGGGAGAGCATTGACCCGAACCTCTTTCCCCTTTACGCCAGTGTGATGCCAGGCAAAACGGCTGAAGAGGTTGAACAGGCTCTGACGGCAGAGATCGAGCGGGTGAAGAACGAACTTATCTCGGACCGGGAACTGCAGAAGGCGAAGAATCAGATTGAAGCCGGCTTTCTGTTCGGACAGGATTCGGTGTTCAATCTGGCCAGGCAACTGGCTGAGTATGAGATTGTGGCTGACTGGCGCACCTGGGAGGCTTACCTCCCCGGTATCCGTGCCGTTACAGCAGCGGATCTGCAACGGGTCGCAAAAACCTACCTGACGCCGGATAACCGGACCGTTGCGGTGCTGATCCCGGAGAAAATGAAGAAGTAGGGGTGGACCTTTTTACCTGCGCCTTGAGGTGCGATGAAGACAGTACGATGGGCGAAAGGCGATAAGTAGGACGATGCGACGATATGGATGGACTTTATCGTTCAGCCTCAGCCTGCTCCTGCTGCTGCCGGTAGTCGTAGCTGCGGCCCCGTTGGCCGAACGGCAGATACTGGAGAACGGGCTCACGCTGCTGGTCAGGAGCAGTCGGGCGTTACCGATTGTAACTATCAAGGTGACAGTGCAGGCGGGCTCCCTTTGGGAGCCGGCGGAACGTGCGGGGCTGGCCGATCTGACGGCCCTGCTGCTGACAAGGGGTACGACGACTCGGACGGCTGCTCAGATCGATGAGTCGGTGGATTTTATCGGCGCCTCCCTCTCGTCATCCGCTGGTCGGGACTTTAGTGAAGTGGATCTGACTCTGCTGAAGAAGGACATACCAAAAGGGCTGGAGTTGCTGGCGGATGTCCTGCTGCACCCGATCTTTGAGCAAGGGGAGATCGCCAGGAAGGTACGAGAACTGAAGGCGGCGCTACGGAAGCGGCAGGAGGACCCCGGTGAGGTCGCGGAAGAGGTATTCAACCAACTGGTCTTTGGAACTCATCCGTACGGCCGTCCGCTGGAGGGAAACGAGACCTCCCTCACTGCGATCACCAGGAACGAGATTGTGGGGTTCTATCGCGATCACTACACCCCGGAACGAACCTTTATCACGATTGTGGGCGACGTCGATCAACGCGAGATCGTCAGCCGGATCCGCACAGTACTCGGATCGTGGCCGAAGGGCAAGGGCAGCGTGAAGCGAGCGATGGAGCCTGCGCCGCTTCAGGAGAAGATCGTTGTTAAAAAGGTAGATCGGCGTGTGACGCAAGCGAATATCATCCTTGGGCATCAAGGCATCCGGCGAGATAACCCGGATTTCTACGCGTTGACGGTCATGAACTACATCCTGGGCGGGGGCGGATTTTCCTCTCGTCTGGTGGAGCGCATACGCGAGCGGAACGGTTGGGCCTATGATGTCAGCTCCCAATTCTCTCCCGGCCTGGAGCCGGGATCGTTCCAGGTGGTGCTGCAGACGAAGAATGAGACCGCCGGCCCGGCGATACAGGAGGTGGTGCGGGAGCTCCGGCGGATTCGGGAACAAGGGGTGACCGATCAGGAACTGGTCGATGCGAAGGCCTACCTCACCGGAAGCTTTCCCCTTCGGCTCGATACCAATGCCAAGCTCGCCGGATTGATTTCGGCGGTGGAGTATTATAAACTAGGGTTGGATTATGCGGACCGCTACCAGACGCTGATCGAGAACGTCAGGAAAGACGACATCCTGCGGGTTGCGCGTATCTATCTCAGGCCGGAGGGTTACGTTCTGGTCGTTGTAGCCGACCAGGTGAAGGCAGCGTTCTCGGAGTCGGATAAGCGCTAAGACGAGAGGCAGTTGATGTTGGGGACTGGCGAAGCATTGACCATCTGGATGGCCCTGGGGGCCGGCGTCTTCTCTTTCCTCTCACCCTGCGTACTTCCGATCTTTCCGTCCTACCTTTCCTTCGTGACCGGCCTCTCGTTCGGCGAACTGTCAGGTTCGGTGGATAATGTCAGAACACGCCGGGCGATCATCCTGAACGCTATCTGCTTCATCCTCGGCTTTTCCGTCGTCTTCATGTCGTTAGGCGCTTCCTTCAGCCTGCTGGGCCAGCTCCTGTTCGACTACCAGCAGATTCTCCGGAAGGTCGGGGGTGCGCTGGTCATCCTGTTCGGCCTGTACATTGCCGGTTTGCTCAAGCTTCCTTTTCTCATGCGGACCTTCCGACTCGAACTGCAGGATCGGCCGGCCGGATATCTGGGTGCGTTTATCGTGGGGGTGACCTTTGCTGCCGGCTGGACCCCGTGTGTCGGCCCGATCCTGGGCTCCATCCTGCTGTACGCGAGTACGGCCAAGACTGCCAACACCGGGATCCTGATGCTCGGCGCCTACTCGCTCGGCCTCGCTATCCCGTTCTTTTTGAGCGCCCTCGCTCTCAATCGCTTTCTCGACTACGTAAACCAGTTCAAGCGGCTGATACCGATTGTGAGCGCTGTCGGCGGGATCTTCCTGGTATTTGTCGGTGGCCTGCTACTCACTAACTATTTCACGCTCCTCTCGGCGTACGCGCTTCGCCTGACGCCGCAATGGCTGTGGCAGAGGCTCTGATCTTCGCACATCGAGCAGCCACGAGGGCTGCCCCTGCACATCATACTTCGTAGGTTATCTCGTCACATACCCATTATCGGTGAACCAGCGGACCGCCGCCTCAAGCGCCTGTTCGATCGGCGATTGCGGCAGCCCCAACTCTCGTACGGCCTTGGAGGCGTCGAAGAACATCCGCCGTTTGGCCATCTTCACCCCCTCTAACGGGATTCTCGGCGGCTTCTTGGTGATAAGGGAGGACAGCCAGTGGTTCCCATAGGCTAGCGGTAGAATCAGTCGGTATGGCACGCGGAGCCTTGGTGGCGGGAGCTTTGCGATCTGTCCCAGGATGGCAAAGAACTCGTGCAGCGTCAGGTTGCTCCGGCCGAGGATGTACCGCTCTCCGACGCGGCCACGTTCGGCGGCGAGCAGGTGGCCTCTGGCTACATCTGCTACGTCGATGAAATTCAGACCGGTATCGATATAGGCCGGCATTCGATGGTTTAAGAAATCGACGATGATCTGACCAGTTGGAGTAGGTTTAATGTCGCGGGGTCCGATCGGCGTGCTCGGGTTAACAATCACTACGGGCAGTCCACGAAGCGCGGCTCCTCGCACCTCTTCTTCGGCCAGAAACTTTGACCGCTTGTAGTGGCCGGTCATCTGCTCAAGGCTGGCTGGTGTCTCCTCGTCGGCTGGGCTGCCATCTTCCCGGTAGCCGAGCGTACCGACGGTGCTGGTGTAGACGACCCGCTCAACCCCTTCCTCCATGGCGGCTTCCAACAGCTTTTTGGTGCCGTCTACGTTGACCCGGTAAAAGACCTCCGATGAGGGCTCCCAGAGCGAGTAATGAGCCCCGACATGGTAGAGCCGCCGGCACCCTTTAAAAGCTTGTCGTAGCGATTCCTTATTGAGGAGATCCCCAAAGGCCAGCTCAACGTCGAGGCCGTTAAGGTTTTGGATGTCGCTTCCGCGCCGAACCAAGGCTCGGACGGCATACCCTTCCGAAAGCAACAACCGGACCACAGCAGTGCCGACGAAGCCGGTCCCGCCCGTAACAAGGGTCAGCATGGCTGGATGATACGCAAACGATCCCGTTTAAGCAACGAGGAAGATGTCATGCGGTAGGGGCGACCCGACGGGTCGCCCCTACATCGAGGTGCGACGTACATGTCCGGGGTGTGTAGGGGCGTTGCTTGCTGCGCCCGTCGAGGTAAGGCAGGGGCAGTTTCCTGTGGCTGCTCTAAGGGCGCTAGGCGGTGATCGATTGGGAGAGGGATTCGATTTGCCGTCGGAACGCCTCATCAGCAGTCAGTCTCCGCTTGATCTTTTCGCAGGAGTGGATCACCGTCGTATGGTCCTTTCCGCCGAACGCCTCGCCGATAACCGGCAGCGAGGAGGCGGTCAGCGTTCGACCGAGGTACATAGCGACCTGGCGCGGCAAGACAACACCCTGGTTTCTATCCTTGGATTTGAGGTCCTCGATCTTGACGCGATAGAAGTCAGCCACCGCCTGCTGAATGGCGGCAAGTGTGATGACCTTGGCCCGTTCGGCGTTCAGTTCCTTCAGTGTCTCCTGAGCCAGTTCCAAGGTGATGTCGCGGCCCGTCATTGAGGCGTAGGCGATGAGGCGGACCAACGAACCTTCCAGTTCCCGAATATTTGACTGCGCGTTCTTGGCGATAAAGAGTGAGACATCATCAGGGAGTCGCACGCCCTCCGCCTGCGCTTTTTTCCGAAGGATGGCGGCCTTGGTCTCGAGGTCTGGCGGCTGGATGTCGGCGATCAGACCCCACTCGAACCTGGAGCGTAGCCGCTCCTCCAGCGTGGGGATTTCGCGCGGGAGGCTGTCGGAGGAGATCACAATCTGTTTCGATGAGTCGTACAACTCATTGAAGGTATGGAAGAACTCCTCCTGGGTTCGCTCTTTACCGGCGATAAACTGGATGTCGTCGATGAGCAGCAGGTCCAGGCTGCGGTAGCGGTTACGGAACTCACCAGTGGAATCGAAACGGATGGCATTAATCAGGTCGTTCGTAAACTTCTCGGATGAGACATAGGACAGCCTGAGTCTGCCGTTTCGCTTCAGGACCAGGTGGCCGATGGCGTGGAGCAGATGGGTCTTCCCCAAGCCGACGCCTCCATAGATGAAGAGTGGGTTGTACGCTTTTGAAAGTTGCTCTGCCACGGCGAGACAGCCGGCGTGAGCGAACTGGCTTGAGCTACCAACGACGAAGTTTTCGAATGTGTACTTCGGATTAAGGATTGCGGCTTCGTTCCGGTATCGCTTGACCGGTCGCCTGGCAGCAGGCTCGGGCCTCACATCGGGCTCGCTCTGCCCCACCGGCTCGGCGACGCGGAGGATTACTTCAACGCTGGTAAACATCAGATCCGTGAATACCGATTTAAGAACGCCAAGATAGTGATCTTCGAACCACTCCTTAAAGAATTGATTTGGGAGCCGAACCGTGACGCATGAGTCTTCCAGTGACTCCAGGGCCAAGGGGCGAAACCAATTGTCGAAGCTTTGGCGTGTGACCTTACCCTGGATGGTTGCGAGGGCTTCTTTCCAGATCTCATCTGCCTTAGTAGGAGAATTGGTCGGATTCGCCTTCGCGCCTTGACCGTTGTTATCCACAGGAGGCCTCCTTATCTAACGTGTTGAATGTATTAGGAAAACCCTTTGCGATTCCCAGAGAATCCTTGCTGGACGCGGTTCCCATTATCCACAGATTTATCCACAGGTGTGGATAAGGCGTAAGTGGCTGTCCCGGCTTACAAAGGGGACGCTCATCCCCGACGCTTGACGGGTTCGAAAGAAAGGGTAGCTGTGGAAAACCATATCGCATGAGCAATTATCGGCATTAAGTTGCTGAAGAGATGTCTCTTTTAGCCCACCCCATCACGACTGTCAAGTCATTTTTGAGCTTGAGAAAATAATCATTTAGGCGTTGATAATTACCGTATTTACAATAAGTTACATTGGCTACCTTTACTTGCGGCAGCCGTCGGCCCGTAAAATCACAGGCAGTCCAGCGCGAGCTATCGGGGCACCTCGGGCTGCATTGACAGTGAACGGAGGGCATGGTAACGTGCCATGCAGTGGCCGGTAGTCAGTGGATAGCGGCTGGTTCCTACCTACTGGCCACTGACCCATGGCCACTAACCGCTGCTGTTGTGATGAAGGGGGTAAGGGATTGAAGAAGAGCGGGGCATCAATCTACGAGCAGTTTCGCCGAACCCATCCTCGTTCGGAGAGCCTGTTCCGTCAAGCCAAGGCGAGTATTGCCGGCGGCCTGACCCACGACATCCGGCACCTCCATCCTTTCCCAATCTATGTGGATCGGACCCGAGGATCCAGAAAGTGGGACGTCGATGGCCATGAGTTAATTGACTACTGGGTCGGTCACGGCGCGCTCATCCTTGGCCATGGGCACCCGACTGTTCGAAAAGCCATCGCCGAGCAGCTTGACCGCGGGACTCACTATGGCGCCTGCCACGAACTGGAGATTCGGTGGGCCGAGCAGGTGCTGAAGCTCACCCCCTGGACCGATCGAGTCCGCTTCGTCGGCTCGGGGACTGAGGCGACGCTTCTGGCAATCCGGCTCGCCCGAGCCGCGACAGGCAGAGGCAAGATCATAAAGTTCGAGGGCCACTTTCACGGATGGCACGACTATGCGGCGGTCGCGGTCCGTCCGCCTTTTGGCCGGCCTGTTTCCGCTGGCGTACCGCAAGGCGTCCTTGACGAGATCCTTATTTGCCCACCGAACGACTGGGACGCGTTCATGGCCCTGGCCTCGGGCAGGAACGATATCGCCGGTGTGATCCTGGAGCCGGCGGGTGGCAGTTGCGGCACGATTCCGACCGACCACGACTTCCTGAAACGACTCAGAGAATTTACTCGTTCCCAAGGCATCGTACTTATCTTTGACGAGGTGATTAGCGGATTCCGTTTGGCCCCTGGTGGCGCGCAGCAGCGGTATGGGATTTACGCAGATCTGACGACGTTGGCCAAGATCCTGGCCGGGGGGTTGCCGGGTGGGGCCGTAGTGGGCAGCGCGCCCCTGATGGACCAGCTGGCTTTTAGGGAGGATCAAGCCTGGAACCGGGAAGAGCGGGTGGGTCATGCCGGAACCTTTAACGCGAATCCGCTCTCAGCGGCGGCCGGCCTGGCGACGCTCCCGATTCTGGCTGACGGTCAAGTCCAGATCGGAGCCGATCGTGCCGGAGAGACCTTGCGCAACGGGCTTATCGAGGTTATCACGATACTCGGAGTGGATGCCGCTGTCTACGGTGAATCTTCAATTGTCAACCTCTTCCTTGGACCTCATCGTCATGGCCTTGTCATCGACCGATCCGACTCCAAGTTCGACCACCACCTCCTCATGGATCACCCGAACACAGAGGCCTATCACCGGCTGCGGTGCGCACTGATCCTGCACGGTGTCGATTTTCCCCTCTTCCACGGGTGGGTCTCGGCAGCCCACACTGATGAGGATATCCAGAAGACGATCCGGGCGTTCGAGGCCGCACTCCGCCTGATGTGTGACGAAGGCGCCCTATAAGGGTTGATAGTTCACGAAATTCCTACGCATTCCCCGAAATCCCCCCACAACTCCCCTTTAGCAAAGGGGAGTTGTGGGGGGATTTGTGGACCATGAATTCTGAACGATTGGAAGGGCGGCTGGCTGGGATCGTCGGAGCAGACCATGTCTTGGCGGCGGAATCCTGCGCCCCATACGCTGTAGATGATCGGGTTCCAGAGGCGGTCATCTTTCCCGGGGACGCGCAGGAACTCTCCGAGATCATGAAGCTTGCGTCGTCCGAGCGGCTTTCGGTTGTACCGTGGGGGAGCGGAACGAAGATCGGCTTCGGAGGTATCCCGGCGAGGGTCGATCTGGTTGTCGGGCTCACGCGGCTCAAACGGATCATCGACCACGAACCGGGCGATCTCACGGCGACCTTTCAGGCCGGGATGCTGCTTCGTGAGGTTCAGGCGTCTCTCCACACTAGCGGCCAGTTTCTTCCCTTCGATCCACCCGGCTACGAGCGGGCAACGATCGGGGGGATTCTGGCCACCAATTCGAGCGGCCCGTGGCGGCACCGGTATGGGAGCGCTCGCGACCTGGTCATCGGGATTCGCGTCGTCCATGCCGATGGCACTCTCACGAAGGGCGGCGCGAAGGTGGTCAAGAGCGTCAGCGGGTACGACATGAACAAACTCTACGTCGGCTCGCTGGGGACGCTCGGCATTATTTTCGAGGCTACCTTGAGGCTCTATCCACTGCCGACCGTGGAGCGAACATGGATTGCATTGTTCCTGACGGGCGAAGCGGCTGCCTGCGCACTGGCTCAGATCCTCCACTCCACCATCGTCTGCACCAGGGTCGAGTTTCTCTCGTCCGTTGCAGCACAGTCCGTCGGCGGACAATCCGGCTGTGTTGTTCCGGCGGGGACCGTCGCGGTGGCTTTGTCAGTGGGGAGTGTGCCTGAGGCGGTGGATAGTCAGATCACAGCTATCAGGAAGCTCTGCCACGGGGAGGGGGCCGTGGCAGGATTCCTCGTGGAGGGAAGCGCGCAAGACGGCCTCTGGAAAGCCATCTGCGATTTTCCGTCAGCGAGCGGCAATGGTCGGACCTGGGTGATGTTGAAGGCAAGTGTCCTGCCGACACAAGTTGTTGGCATGATCCACCACGCTGAAACGCTTGCCCGGAATCTCGGCCTTGAGCCGGTCGCCATCTCTGAGGCTGGCTGCGGGATCGTGCGGCTATATTGGATGGACACACCGGGTTCGGCGGAGCCGGATCCGATCTCCATCGCGACGGGGGTCGAAGATCTTCGAAACTGGATCGCGCGCCGGGGTGGAAGCCTGGTAATCCTTTCGGCTCCGCCGGCGATCAAGGCCGGCGTCGATGTATGGGGTCCGGTTGGGAATGCGCTGTTCCTGATGCAGAAATTAAAGCAACAGTTCGACGCTCAAGGCCTCCTCAATCCCGGTCGTTTCGTGGGAGGCATTTAGCGTGACGAGCTGGAAGGACATGGATAAACGGCGAATCATCCGAGAGTTGGCGGCCATCGTAGGCCGCGACTGGGTGATCGCCGACTCGGGCGAGTTGACCGTGTACGAGTGCGATGGGATGACCTATCTGGAGAAGGCCATGCCGGATGTCGTGGTCCTTCCGGATAGCACAGAGCAGGTCGTCGAGGTGGTGAGGCTCTGCGACAGAGAGCAGCTTCCCTTCGTGCCGCGTGGGGCGGGGACCGGGCTGTCGGGTGGCGCCATTGCTGTTGCCGGCGGGGTGATCATCGGGCTGAATCGCATGAATCGGATACTGGAGATCGATCTTGCGAATCAGCGCGCCGTGGTAGAGCCGGGCTTGGTGAATATTGCCCTGACCCAGGCGGTTCAGGATCGCGATCACTATTTTGCTCCGGATCCGGCAAGCCAGGCCGCCTCCAGCATCGGCGGCAACGTAGCGGAGAACGCCGGCGGCCCCCACTGCCTGAAGTACGGGACCACGACGATGCATGTCCTCGGACTCGAGCTGGTCCTGGCATCGGGAGAGATTGTCCAGCTTGGCGGTAAGACGCTGGACTGGCCAGGCTATGACCTCACCGGTCTCTTTACCGGCTCTGAAGGGACCTTGGGGATTGTGACGAAGGTAGCCGTTCGCCTCCTCCGCCAGCCTGAGGCCGTAAAGACGCTACTGGCCTCCTTTCGCGCTATCGACGAGGCCAGCAAGGTGGTGTCGGAGATCATCGCCACAGGCATTATCCCCTCGGCCATGGAGATGATGGATCGACACATCATCAGGGCGCTCGAGGAGTGGTTACATATCGGCTACCCTGAAGGCGCCGGCGCGGTGCTGCTGATTGAGCTGGATGGGCCGGCCGCAGAGATCGAGGCCCAGGCCAAACGGATTGAGCAGATTTGTGTCCGGTACGGTGCCCTGGATCTTCGGATTGCCAGGGATGAGCAGGAGCGGGCCCTGCTCTGGAGAGGACGGAAGGGGGCGGTCGCGGCCGTGGGCCGGATCACCCACGAATTTTACTTGCAGGATGGCGTGGTCCCTCGAACCAAACTCCCCCAGGTACTCAGGGAGGTCGAGACGATCGCGGAGCGCAACGCGTTTGTGATTGCGAACGTTTTCCACGCAGGTGACGGGAACCTCCACCCCCTGATCTGCTTCGACTCCCGCAGGGAGGGCGAGTTGCAGCGGGCCCTTGCAGCCGGCGCGGAGATTATGAGGCTCTGTCTTTCTGTGGGCGGGAGCATTACGGGGGAGCATGGGATCGGGCTGGAGAAGATCGACTTCATCCCTCTCATGTACAGTCCCGAGGACCTCGAGGCGATGCGGATGGTCCGGGCGGCCTTCGACAGCTCTTTACGGTGTAACCCGGGTAAACTCTTTCCCACCACCAGGTCCTGTGGTGAGACCAATGCAACCTATCGGCCACACCGTATTGAACGAGAGGGCCTCGCCCAGCGCTACTGACCTCCTTCCGGCTGTCTCCAATCTTGTTCCTTGCTGACCTTTTGTTCAGCTTCAGCCGATCTGTTCGAGTAGCGAAGGGCGCGCATCGGACCCTCTTTCTCATCCGTTGATAGGAGTGTGCAGGTAACCGGACGGGCTCATCATACGTACTTATGAACGACAGGAGGAAAGATCAGGAGCCTGCTGAGAAATGGCGAGAGGCTTCAGAACGAGAAGCCCATCTCATCCGGCGGGCGCAGGAAGGCGACCAGGAAGCCTTCGAGGCCCTGCTCAGGTTGCACGATCGGCATGTGTGTGCCATCATCGGCAGCTTTCTCAGGCGCAAGCAGGACGTGGAAGACCTGGCTCAGGACGTCTTTCTAAAAGCTTACCTGGCTATCCGGCGGTTTCGACCGGGGGCCCCGTTTGCGCCATGGCTTCGCCGGATCACCGTCAACACCTGTTACGATCACCTCCGGAAAATCCGACGACATCCCGAGGTCACCTTTACCGACCTCGGGGAGCCCGAGCGCGATTTTATGCACATCCTGGTCGAGAAAGGGTATCCGTCTCTTGGAAACCAGAGGTTGGACCAGGTTGCGGCCAGGGATCTCGCGGAGCGGATACTGGCCGGCCTTGCGCCGAAGGATCGACTGGTCATCACATTGCGGGAAGTTCACGGGCTTGAGATCGCGGAGATTGCCAGCGCCATCGGCTGCTCTCGAGCGGCCGCGAAGGTCCGTCTATGGCGGGCACGCCGGGCAATGCAGACTGGGCTTCAGCGCTTGATCCGTGAGGAAGAGGAGACGGCGCATCGTGGAGGGAGGGGCGGATGACTTGTCAGGACGTCACGCAATTGCTAAAGCGGGAAGGAAGAGAAGGCGCTCCCTGCACAGACTATGGCGCCCTCGCGCTTCACCTGAAGGGTTGCCGCCGGTGCAGTGAAGCACTGAAGGTCGTCGCGCTGTCTTCAGCTTTGCTGCAGACCTTGCGCGAAGAGACCGGACCCGGTCCCACCTTCTACCCCCGCTTACGAGCGCGATTGGCGGATACGGAGCTCAGCCGGCCAGACATGGGCCTGCTCCATGCCTTGGGATTGGCGAAGCGATTGATCCCGGCGCTGGCCGTGGGGGTTCTACTGCTCGCCGGGGTGACGCTCCCCATAGGCGGGTCGCGCTCGTCGCTCCCGGTTCAGGTGCGGGGCGGAACGGACGTGAACGCCTTTTCCCTGGAGGAGGTGAACCTGCCGGGAGTGGTCGGGGAGCCCACTCGGGACCAGATGCTGGCGTTCGTGTTGAGGCAGGATGACGTACGAGGGCCGTCACCCTCGCTCCCCCTCCCGATGGGAGAGGGAAGGGGTGAGGGCGAAGTACAGGATGAATCATATGATCGAGACACGCGCTAAGGTTGGACTCGCCTTTCTCATCGTCTTTCTGTTGGGGTTAGCGGCCGGCGCCCTGAGTTTATCGGCCTACCTGCACCGGGTCGATCCGGCGCGCCAGGCTGTGTGGACTGGGAAGTTCAATCGGGACCGCTACGTCAGAGAGCTGACGGAGGCGGTGCAACTCCAACCGGAACAGATGGGCGCGTTGAATGCGGTGCTGGATGAGACGCGCGAGGAGTTTCTCGCTCTGCGCAGGCGTCTTCAACCGCAGTTCGAAGAGATAAAACACCGGGCGCGTCAGCGGATTCGTTCGATCCTGAATCCCGATCAGCACCCCCGCTTTGAGGCGTTTGTCAAACGGTGGGACGAGGAGCGACGGATGGAGGAAGCGGCCGCCTCTCAATCGAAGGCGTCGGAGGGCAAGCCGTAGGACAGGGTACAGAGGAAAAGGAGGTAGCATGACGGCGCTACAGCGCAAGATCTGTTTGTGGACGATGTCGGTGATGTGTCTGGCTGTTCCGCCTGCTGTGACGGCGGGGGCGGCGGACAGTCTTTTCCCCCCTCGTAGGCCCATTCGCGTAGAATTGTCTGATGATTTGAGGCGCCTGGTCGTTCAGGCAATGCCTCAAGCGGAATTCGGCCAGACCGAGCCGACGGAGGTAAACGAACTTCGCCTTTCCCTCCGTGAGGCCGTCCTGCTGGCTCTGAAGAACAACCTTGATATTGCCATTGCCGACTACAACCCAAAGATCACCGCGGAAGGCATCATTATCGCGAAGGCGATCTTTGACCCGACCTTCTCCCTTACACTCGATGCGAATCGGACCATCTCACCTACAGCGACACAACTGGCGGGGGCTAAGGTCAACGCCATCGAAAACCGAGATGTGAACAGTTCGCTGACCCAGCAGTTGCCGTTTGGCGCCAGCTACACGTTGGGCATGACCAATAACCGATTTAACACCAACTCCTTTTTTGCTCAGCCGCCTAACGGGATCAACCCCTCCTACAAGTCGTTCCTCACGCTCAGCATCACCCAGAATCTCCTCAAGAACTTCGGCGTCGATGTGAATACCGCGCCGATTAAGATCGCCAGGAATAATCAGGCGATTTCCGTAACGCAGTTCCGTCAGCAGGCCAATCAGGTGATCACCAATGTGCACAACGCCTACTGGAATCTGGTCTTCGCCATCGAGAATCTTGAGGTTCAGAAGCGCTCGCTGCGCCTGGCCAGGGAATTAGAGGATCTCAACAAGGCCCGGGTGCGGGCCGGTGTTGCGGCGCCGGTCGAGGTGACACAAGCGGAGGCCCAAGCTGCAGCCCAGGTGCAGAACGTAATTCTGGCCGAGAAGGCCATCAAGGATGCCGAAGATCAGCTCAAGCTTATCATCAACTTCCCCGACGGCGAGCGCATCTGGGCCAGAACCATTCTTCCGACCAACCAGCCACCGTTTGAGGTGGTGCCGGTGAATGCCGAAGCGAGTATTCAGGAGGCTCTGGAGAAGCGGCCTGAGTATGCTGCGCAAAAGTTGACCATTCAGAACAGCGACCTGAACCTCAGGGTTGCCAGGAACCAGCTATTGCCCAGCCTCCAATTGCAGGGTAATGTCGGCCTCAACGGCCTGAACGGCAGCGCCGGCGGCGATCTGGATCGGTTGACCTCGGGCGACTTTACTCAATGGTCGGCAGCTCTGGTTCTGACGTATCCGTTAGGCAACCGCTCTGCCAGATCGGCATTCATTCAGGCGAAGCTCACCGACGATCAAGCAAGGGTGAGCCTGCTGAATCTCAAGCGTCAGATTATCTCTCAGGTCCGGGAAGCGGTCCGTCGGATCGAGGCCGATGTCCGCCGCGTAGAGGCCACCCGGGCGGCGCGGGTGCTGGCAGAGGAGCAGCTCCGGGTCGAGCAGAAACGGCTCGAAGCCGGTGTCACGACGACCTTCAACGTCCTCTCGTTCCAGCGCGACCTGGCCGCAGCCCAGGCCAGCGAGATCCAGGCGATTACGACCTATAATCAGGACTTGGCCAATCTCGAGCTGCAGAAAGGCACAATCCTGGAAAACAATCACCTCGAACTATGAGACCCATGAAGACGCCAAAAACGAAGATGCTGTTGGTTATCATGGGCCTGATCGCACTTTCTACCTTGGGTGGCTGGGCGTACCTGCGAGGGCAGAACCGGGTCGAGTACCGGACGGCTAAGGTGGAGCGGGGCGACATCGAAGCCACCATTTCGGCTACCGGAAACCCCAACGCCGTCGTCACCGTTCAGGTCGGCAGTCAAGTCTCTGGGAACATCAAGGAACTCTATGCCGACTTTAATACCAAGGTTAAGAAAGGGCAACTCGTGGCCAGGATCGATCCGGAGATCTTTGAAGCCAAGGTGAACCAGGCTAAGGGCAACCTGGAAAATGTCCGGGCTGCCGTCCTCAATGCCCGGGCGATGCTCCAGAAAACCGAGGCTGACATCGCCAATGCCAAGGCTTCACTCGAAGCCGCGAAGGCGAACGCGGCCAAGGCCAAGGTCGCCGTTCTGGACGCCCAGATCAAGCTCAAGAGCCGGATCAACCTCTTCAAAGAAGGCGGCATCTCGGCAGAGGAGCGCGATTCGGCGCAGGCAACCTTTGATTCCAACGTCGCGGCCCTCGAGGCCGCGAAGGCCCAGGATCAGGCTGCGGGGTATACCCTTCGCGCCGCCCAGGCCCAGCACGAAGTCGCTGTAGCCCAACTCGCTTCAGCCGAAGCGCAGGTGAAGCAGGGCGAGGCCGCCCTGAGGCAGGCGCAGATCGATCTCGATCATACCTATATCCGGGCGCCGGTGGACGGAACCGTGGTTTCACGGAGTGTGGATGTCGGACAGACGGTCGCAGCGAGCCTCTCCGCTCCGACCCTTTTTCTGATCGCACAGGATCTGACCAAGATGCAGGTGGATACGAACGTGGATGAGGCCGATATCGGGCGGGTCCGAGTGGGACAGGCCGCCGCCTTCACCGTAGATGCCTTCCCGAGTGAGATCTTCAAGGGAAAAGTAGTCCAGATCCGGCAGGCCCCTATGAACGTCCAGAACGTGATCACCTATGATGCTGTGATTGGGGTTGCCAATCCTGATTTCAAACTCTTCCCAGGGATGACGGCAAATGTCAAGATCCTGGTGGATAGGCAGGAGAATGTCCTCAAGATTCCCAATGCTGCCCTGCGGTTTCGGCCTCCCGATTTGAAGGACCAGCTAAAGCGAGGAGGAGACGCATCCGTCCGGACTGCACAGGGGACGCCGGGTGTGCGCGGCACCCGAAGAGCTGGAGGGGACCAGACCATCTGGGTCCTGGGGGAGGATAGGAAGCCGCGACCGGTCACGGTGAAGCTGGGGATCACCGATGGGAGTTTCAACGAGGTCACCGAAGGTAATCTCAATATGGGACAAGAAGTGATCGTCGGGATCGTGTCTAAGGAAGGCCAGACCACGGGCGGGCCGGCCCAGCCGTTTGGCCAGCGTGGGCCGAGGCTCTAAGATAGGCTCATGGCAGCTCTCATCGAGATCGACAGCCTGATGAAGAACTACCGGCTGGGCGATGTGATCGTTCAGGCGCTGAGAGGGGTCTCCTTCAGAATTGAACGAGGCGAGTTTGTGGCGATCATGGGTGCTTCCGGGTCCGGAAAGTCCACCTTGATGAATGTCCTGGGATGCTTGGACAAGCCGACATCCGGAAGCTACCGGCTTGACGGCGTCAGCGTGGGCGATCTCAATCGGGATGAGCTTGCCGAAATCCGAAATAAGAAGATCGGCTTCGTCTTTCAGACCTTCAATCTCCTGGCCAGGACCAGCGCCGTAGCGAACGTGGAACTTCCCCTTCTGTATAATGGCACCGCGGTCCGCGACCGCCGAGCCAGGGCGCTTAAGGCCCTTCAGGCGGTCGGCCTCGCAGGCCGGGAAGAACATCACCCGAGCCAGCTTTCGGGCGGTCAGCAGCAGCGAGTGGCGATTGCGCGGGCCCTTATCAACGAGCCGCAGATCATCCTGGCTGATGAGCCCACCGGCAATCTCGATTCGAGGACCAGTGTCGAGGTTATGGCAATCTTCCAACGGCTCAACACGGAGTCAGGAATCACTATCATCCTGGTCACCCATGAGCCGGACATCGCGACTTACGCCCGGCGTGTGCTCCACTTTAAGGACGGCCGGCTGCTGCGGGATGAGGTGATTGAGCGGCCAAGAACGGCGCTCGATGAGTTGCGGCAACATCCGGCAGACGAAGCGGGGTAGCCGGTCTATGAATCTCCTGGTCAATGTCAGGATCGCCTTGAGGGCGCTCAGGGTCAATCGACTTCGATCGGCTCTCACCATGCTCGGGATCATCATTGGGGTGGCTGCCGTGATCGCCATGGTGGCCGTGGGTTCGGGGGCCACCGCCCAAATCCAGGAGCAAATCCGAAGCATCGGCAGCAACATTATTGTCGTATTATCGGGCAGTATGACCAGCGGCGGGATCCACGTCGGGGCCGGGTCAGTCCTGACGTTGTCGGAAGATGACGCCAAGGCGATTGCCGGCGAGTGCCCGGCGGTAGCGTTCGTCGCCCCGAGCAGCCGCGGCACCGCTCAGGTTGTCTTCGGCAACAGCAACTGGTCCACCGTCGTACAAGGGACGACGCCGGAATACCTCCAGATCCGGGACTTCACCGTGCAGTCCGGGAGCCCGTTCACCTGGCAGGACGTGGACGGCGCGACGAAGGTAGCGCTCGTCGGCCAGACAGTAGCGGAGAATCTGTTCGGTGGGACCGACCCACTCGGACAGATCATCCGGATCAAGAACGTGCCGTTTACTGTGCTCGGGACCCTTGCTCCCAAGGGTCAGTCAGCCTCGGGCCAGGATCAGGACGATATCATCATGCTTCCCATCTCTACAGCTAAGAAGAAGGTGCTTGGAGTGAGCCAAGCCAATGCCCGGTCCGTGGGGGCGATCTTGGTGCAGGCTCGCGGCCCGACGATGATGAAAGAGGCGGAAGAACAGGTTGTGGCCCTCCTCCGGCAGCGACATCGTCTGCAGCCGGAGCAGGACAACGACTTCACCGTGCGGAACCTCACGGAAGTCTTTGCCGCTCAGGAGCAGTCGGCCATGGTGATGTCGATTCTGCTGGGCGCCATCGCCTCGGTCTCCCTGGTCGTTGGGGGGATCGGCATCATGAACATCATGCTGGTCTCGGTGACGGAGCGAACGCGGGAGATCGGGTTGCGTCAGGCGGTCGGCGCCAAGGCGCGCGACATCCTGACGCAGTTCCTCGTTGAGGCGGTCACGCTGTCGCTGATCGGTGGCCTGGTCGGGATTGCGCTAGGTCTCTCGGTCTCGATCCTGATCTCGTCCCTGGCCGGGTGGTCTACACAAGTCAGCGTCGTCGCGGTCCTCATGGCCTTTGCTTTCTCGGCGTTGGTGGGGATTTGTTTCGGCTACTACCCGGCCCGCAAGGCCGCCTTCCTCGACCCGATTGAGGCGCTCCGATACGAATGAATGGGCAGCCACCAGCTTTCAACTTCACGTTAACTGCTGACGGCTGAACGCTGAACATGAGCGATTCGGGGTTCGAGCTGTTCGAAACGACGGCAGACGTCGGGATCCTGGCGTGGGGTAAGACCCTGGAGGAGCTGTTCGCCAACGCCGCCCGAGGGATGTTTG
>JAGWQH010000077.1 GCA_028870115.1 Candidatus Methylomirabilota bacterium | reverse complement strand
TTGCATGCTGTCCCTCCCGGTCCTCGTGTGACCGCCGCGTTTACGCAGCAATTCAGGCCTGTTCACCTTCGCCCCGTCAACAGCTCCTTGCCATCACTTCGGCGTTTTTATATAGCACATCCGAAGAGGCAACACAATGACTGAGACATCATTTTTTTAGGGTGCGTCGAGCGGTCTACAGCCGGAGGTGGCGCAAGGGGATACCCGTTTTTCATTGACTTCGCTTCGCGGCTCGGCTAGATAACGTAGTCTATGCTGAATCATAGCGAGAGGTCAATGACCCATACCCGTGCACGAGTTCACAACCCCTGGCCCCATCGATTCGCCCTGGCGACCGCGACATCAACGTTGTTGTTGATCTTTGTAGGCGGCCTGGTTACGAACACCGGAGCGGGTCTGGCCGTGCCCGATTGGCCGACCACGTTCGGGCATAACATGTTTCTGTACCCGTGGTCGCACATGGTGGGGGGGATCTTCTACGAACACAGTCATCGGCTGATCGGATCTACCGTAGGACTACTCACCCTGGGTTTGGCCCTGGTGCTGTGGTTGAAAGAGTCGGGAAGATCGGCCCGGTGGCTCGGAGTTGTTGCCGTCGGTGCGGTCATCATTCAGGGAGTGCTTGGCGGCCTTCGGGTGATTCTGGTGTCGGCTGGAAGCGAACTCGCCCTTATCCATGGTCTGGTTGCCCAAGCCTTTTTTGCCCTCACAGTTAGCGTGGTAGTATTGACGACTGCTGAGTGGAAACACAGGCCCAGGATGGTCGTAGTTGCTGATGCCGACCTTGCTTGTATCCTAAGCCATCGAATTGTTCATCAAGTCGGGTGTATTCAATCGAGACGTCATTTGTATCAGGTTGGTTGAGGTCATCGATTGCTTTCCAAGCACTATGAGTCAGGAGAGCTTTCCCATCTGGTCGCCAGCTATACTGAGTTATATTCTGTTTGAGGTTACTTACCTGCTGAGTTTCTCCGCCTGCGAGCGGTAGCAAATATATCTGTGTTGTTCCGTTTCGATCA
>JAGWQH010000076.1 GCA_028870115.1 Candidatus Methylomirabilota bacterium | reverse complement strand
TTGCCATGGTTTCTACCCTCCTAACGACTTCGTCACTCGTCCCTTGACGCTGAACATTATTTCTTAGCGTATCACGCCTGTATCCCCACCGCCAGCACCTCATTTACTATCGGTGGGGCGGAGAGGCGGAAAAGGGACGACAGTGACGTCAAACAGCCGCCGATCTCGACCATGGGTTTGGGGCTGGTATCGGTCTCTTGACTGAAGCGGGTGCCGAGCCCACCAGCGAGGATGACAACTTTCATGCGTCTATCGCGTTGATTGCGTCACTGCGTTCATGGCGTGTGGCGTCCATGGCGTCGGTTAGATTTGTCTGGGTTGGGCGGTCTGTTGGAGCCGCTGAATTAGAGAACAAGCAGATCATTGTACCTGATCAAGTAACTCGAAATACCGTTCGCGACTGATCCCCGCTGTCCGCAGATTCGTCAGAATATGGGTCACCGGGACCTCCCGTGGACTGGTCTTGATCACTACCGGTCGCTTCACTCCAGACTTTGTCAAGATCAAGTGATCTCCCTTTTGTCGCTTGATGCGAAACCCTTCCAACTCAAAAACCCTCACCAGGAGCTGGGAAGGAATCGGGACGATCCGTTGAGCCGACACCTCTTAGCTTATGCTGAGCAATTCAGTGGCAAGGGGTTGGCGGGGAAGCCACATATCCCCCTTCTGACTAAATCCTGCCTCTTCAAGGACTTCCCTCAGTGTCCCCATTGCCTCGCACTCATCGACGAAGGCTTCCACCGCTGACTGAATGGATCGCTTTGCTTCTTCCAGGGTTTCTCCAAAACTAGAAACATCTAGCTCTGGAGCAAGACCAACATAGAGATCCCCTTCCTTGAAGAACTCCGTGCGGAACACAATACGGTGTACCATCCTGTTGCCTCCCATATCTATACCCAAATTATATCACTCAGTCATATTGTGTCGGTCGGGGATCGGTAATCCTTTCGCAATGCTCAACAGTACCCAGTCCTCGATGGCCTCGGCGAGCTTGCGACGGCATTCCTCCAGGGTCTTACCTGTCGCCCAAACCCCGGCGAGCGGTGGAACCTCGCCGTAGAACGGTTCTTCATCTTGCCACCTCCTCGTTTCACTTTCCCATCAGAAAAGGCGTGTGCGCCTCACGCGCTGACCCGTCGGATTTTGTCACTTGATTACCACCCTGTCAACTTCGTGCAGCATGGTCGCGTCCATGGCGCATGTTGTAGGTCAGCGGGCAGCCACGGATGTCGTCCTGTACTCATCCGGGTGTTCCTCGATGAACCGAATGAACGCATGATACAGTTCCCGAATGTCGACCAACTCTTCCAGAAGGATGTGGTGAAGGATCTTGAGATCGATGTCGTTGTCGAAATGGACGATACGGTTTCGAAACTGGATCATGGACACGAACCGATCCCTGTGGTCTATGGGGAGAAGGCCATTCTCCACCAGGATGTCGATCGCTTCTGCGCTGCTGCTTGGGGTGCGTAATCCCAACGAGGCGATGACGTAGCTCCCCAGATCCACGAGGGCCTGGATGGCTGCCTGAAGACGATGTAGGGCTGAATCGAGATTGCGAAAATCAGATGCAAACTCGTCATAGCTCATGGTTCCAAAGATCGCGAGCTTCTCCAGGTTCTCCGGAACCAGATCGAGCTTACTCTGTACCTCCTCACAATGAACGGGTAGACTCTCAATACAGCGTCAATCCCTTTCGTCTTTATCTCTTTCACGGTCTCATCACCCTCCCACATCGAGTCACCCTTGGTTGAGACGGATCGGATCGTGGTCAGAGTGAGATCAACAGGACTCTCCATGGTTGAAAGGGCCTGCAGTCACTATAGGCCAAAGGAGGGACCGTGTCCAGAGCGCCGACCTTGTCGTAGTTGGCACGGTCGAACCATCGCTCATGCGGGCGTCTGGTATCGGGATCACGGGGGTGAAACCTCACCTCTATGATTGCGCCGACGTATTTGGTTGTTCTGATTGGTCGTCGCGTCGGTGGGGTCTACGAATCGGTTGGGTCTGGCAGAAACACGATACGATCGCACCTGGAAGATCGGATGCCATTGTTACAATAAGAGCCTGGAAGGATTCCCCATGGCTCACTGCTCAGTCGGATCCTCTTCTGTACCGATCGGCGCGGACTGGGATAGGCGTCTGCTGCCTGGTCTGAAAGAGTTGGCAATGTATTTCAGAGCATCCTCTATCGTTCGCACATCAGAGGACTCAACGACGTCTGCTGCCCCCACATGCCGATGATGTGGATAAGATTGTAACTCATTCCAATGGGGAACATTGTCCCACCGGTTGATCAGGCGCCCAGGCCTATCTTGCCAATGGTAGGCGTATTTCCTGGTACCATCCAGAAAAAGGTAATCTTTTATGAACAACCTTGACCCGTCCTTGAGCAAGAAGGTGGCCCTTAATTCGTAGCTGTCTCCAACAATGCGAAATTTCTCAACCTCAATACCCTGAACAATATCAGCATACTGCTTCGTCAGGTCAAGCAGCACGCTCCAACTCCTCAATCTTTTGCCGCCAGTACTCGGCTGCCTCTTTGGCGAACTTCCACGCCATCAGATCCTCCTCCTGTCCGAAATCCTCCCCCCTTACCCGTACGTCAACTGTCCTTTGGACCGTTTCAAGATCCATATGATACTTCTCTTCAAATTGTCTGACTTCTTGACTGAACTCCGAGTATCGCGACCGGGCAGATAAGAAGATCATGTCCAGTGCCGCTTCCTCTGGACTTGAATAATTTAAAGCCCTTAGAACGTCAGTCGATATTTTTTGTTTTTTCCGCATCTCTTTCTGAACCTCCGCCTTTCCGCAAAAAGAGTCGAGCCCTGAGCGTATGCCCATCCGAACATCTCTTGCGATGTCAGCAATACCTTCACTATGCCATTTTTTCTCCCTCATGGCTACCTATGAGTTTATCGCAAGGTCTACAGCGTTCGTTGCGTCTATGGCGTGCAGCGCTCATGGCGTCCATAGCGTTGATTGCGTTCGCAGCGCCAAGATGCCACCGATGACAAGGGTCTGGTCGCTGGGAGTGCCGAGGGCGTGCAGGGGTGGCAGATAGGCATCCATATGGCGTCATGCGTCGAGACCGTCCATAGCGTCAGTTGCGTCGGGGAATAAAGAGGATGCCACCCTTTTCTCGAAGGTTAAAGAGGACGGTTCTATTTTCACGGAATCAATAAACTTCGTCGTGTCCACCAATATCGATCAGTTCGATAAATCCTTTTGAACCCTTGGTCCCAGGATACCTTAATCACTTTCCAGATCCTTATATAATTCTTTTACAGTTCCATGCTTTGTTATCTTCTTTTTTCTGAAACTGGCCATTGCCGTTTTCGCCCTTCTGGCAATAGCCTCTCTTTTCGCCTCTATCAACTGTTTCTTTATCACTTCTGTTGCATATTCCTTATTATCAAGCGGCAAAAAGTTGAATTCCTCGATTAGTTTGTTCACCGTTGCAATACTCATGTATTTCACCTCACCCTTGACTCGGTGACGCGTCGCATCGTGCCACCGACAGTCGCCGCGTTGTTCGATGCTATCGCCGATTGCTTTTTCAAGTTCTCTGTCACCTCCATCCTGGGCACCTCGTTGCGTCTGTAGCGTCATCGCGTCGCTGGATTCCCCCGTATCAAGTACGGGGCAGGCTTGTTAAGCCCGGAATGACACACTGCATGAGACCTCTGTCGTCAAGCATAATGGATTGACGCGACCAACGGGAGTACATGTCTAAGGTGCCAGGCGCCACTTGGTGGAGCTCCCTCACGTAGCCGTTCAGTTCGTCCACTTTGGTAAGAATCCGCTCACGTTCCAGCATGGGCAACCTGTGCGTGCAGCGTTCATTGCGTTAGTTGCGTTGATGGCGTTGGTTGCGTGCAGCGTGCGGCGTTGATTGGGTCGGGGGGAAACGGGAATCGGCCTCACCTGGAAGATCAGGACGCCATAGCTTATAGTTAGAGATCGGAGTTTCAGGACACTTCATGGGCGGAGAAAGTCTTCAGGATCAATCCCAGCTTGTTTCAGGATTGCGTGCAGTGTTCCTTCCGGTATGTCCCCTGGGTGATTGGGAACCGTCGTATAGCGGTGTGTTGTCGCGTTATAGTAGATCTCATGACTGCCGGCAGCATGACGATCGAATGTAAACCCAAGTCTTTTCAGTCGCTTGATGACCTCACGATATCGGAACCCGGCCAACCGTCCCATGACTTAGATATTGACGACCAAGGGGAATTCCACAACCTCTTCGGCTGGCGGAAGCGAACTCACCTCCTTACGCTCGGCCTGGGCTTCCAGTAACCTTCGAGCAACATCCCTGGCGATTTCCAACGTTTCTGCAACCGTTCGCCCTTGTGCGACCAGACCTTGTACGCTGCCGGAGGTGGCGAGGTACACACCCTCTGGCAGCTTCTCAATATGGATTCTCACAACCCTTTCCATTGTTTGCCTCCTTGCGTACTATCTCCCTCTTCCATGCGGACTATACCATTTTCAACGCAGAAATGGGAATGCTGAATCCTCCCACGGCGTCGGTACTCGGCCTGCTGTTCCAGAATTTCAGCAGTAACGGTCCATGCTTCAAGATATGCCACGGATCGGTCGGCCGCCGATTTCGACCATCGGTTTGGGGCGGGCGCCTGTCTGCGTGCGGAAACGCACAGGCAGGCGGAATGACGGGCCAGAACAGAAGGCGATACCCCGTGGCAAGCTGCGGGGAGGTTTCATTCGACGAGTCTATTGCAGCGGTTGTGTGAATTGGAAGTCTGACATCACTCTCCCAGCCATTCTTCGCGGGAGACACCTGCTTGTCGCAGGAGGCGTTTCAAGAGACCAACGCTGACATCACCCTCATGGGGATTAGGAATGATCAGTGTCACATCGCCCCGGCGCATCTGAGGGTGACGCCCGCCTCCATACGGACCATCAAAACCCAGCTCCCGAAAGCGTTGCACAAGCTCCCGCCAGGAGACCGGAGCAAATCGGGTCACAGGTAAGAGTCAGACAGGTTGGCTGAGTTGATTTAGATCGATGCCCGCCACGATCGGAATCTGGAGGTTGAGACGCAGACGCAACGCGATCCAGTCACTGAGCGATTCACGCAGTTCCCGGCGACAGCCTTCCAGCGTTGTGTGCCGCGCCCACACCCCTTGAAGGCCAGGAATCTCCCCCCAGTAGGTCCCTTCGCCCTCAATAATCTCGTACACCGCTTGTTCCATGGCTTTGTCAAGATACTCAGCCAGCATGGATTGCCTCCCTTGCGGACATTATAACACTCTCACCTTGAAGTGTCTTACCGAGTCAAGGCAAGTTAGTGCGGTCGAGCCATCGCTCATGCGGGCGTCTGGTATCGGGATCACGGGGGTGAAACCTCACCTCTATGATTGCGCCGGCGTATTTGGTTGGTCTGGTTGATCTGGTCTGTTGGGTCTACGGAGTGGTTGAATCGACGAGTCTACCGCGTCGATTGCGGGCGGCGTTTATTGGGTCGATTGAGTTTATTGGTTAATCCTTCATATTCCCTTGACGGGGATGTGATACGGTTCTATCTTACTGAGTAAGATTCCTAATAGGAGGTGACGCCATGCGGACCACCAAGACTTGGACCATCTCGCTCCCACCCAAGCTTGTGACAGAGGCCGAGCGTACGGCCAGGGAAGAACACCGAACTAAGAGTGAGCTGGTCCGGGAGGCCTTGCGCCTGTACATCGCGGAACGGCGGTGGCGGACACTCCAGCAGAAGACCGCCCTGCACGCTCAGGCTCTCGGGATCAGGACAGAGGAGGATGTGGATCGACTCGTCCATGCCGTCCGCAAATGATCTTCCTCCTCTATGCGAATCGTCCTTGACACCAATGTCCTGATCTCCGCCCTTGCCTTTCCGGGAAGCAAGCCAGACCAAATCCTTTCTCGCATCCGCCGAGGGCAGATCGACCTTTTTATCTCCCCTGTTATCCTGTCCGAGCTCGACCGTGTTCTATTGGAGAAGTTCCGCTTCACCAGACAGGACGTTGACGCTCTGGTCCGTGCTATCCGCACCATGGCCCATCTTGTAACACCCGCAGAACGGATCACCGTGATCACAGCCAAGGACGATGACAACCGAATCCTCGAATGTGCGTGTGTTGCTCAAGCCGAGTTCCTGGTCACTGGAGACAAGGAGCACCTACTGCCCCTAGGTTCGTACTGTGACATCGCGATTGTCACTCCAGCTCAGTTCCTTGAACTGTTAGAGATTCGTTGATCCGAATCCCTTCTTTCTTGATCAGCCCGATGATGGATGCGCCGTTCTCTTCAAACTCTTCCACCCGGAAGCAGATCACCTCCAGCAGAGGGTTGTACTCTTGCGCTTCGTGAAAGATCTCACGCGCCTCTTGGAGATAGCGCGCAGGAGAGGCTGACGGGCCTCCTAAGACGACCGCGAGATCAATATCGCTGTAGCCTTTCTGACGCCCGTCGACATACGAGCCGAACAGGTATGCGCGCACGATTTCATGCTGCTGTGCTGCCAGAACCAAAAATGCCTTCGCGATCTTCAGGGCGTCATCTGTCGAACAAGCCATCGGACTTTCTCCCGCGCAAAATCAAGGTATTCTCTTGTCGTCTCCTTTCCCACCATCTGAGCCAATTCTTGCAGGTCTTCTTTATACCGCTCGCCGTACAAAGCTAACTCCTTAACCTTGGCCGACCATTTCCAGGGGAAGGTTCTCAATGCTAACGTTAACCAGGTCTCGAAGGCCGATACGAATGCTCGCATCCAGAATTTCGATCCCGATCAGATGGCCATCGGCATCAAGATCGAGCACCACACCCTCTTCCAACTCTTTGCTCTTCGCCACCTCAGCCTGTTTGAAGTACACATAGAGGGCATCCGCCGACTTACTGTATTCTATTTTCATGCCCAGCCTCCGGTTTTAGTCGCTCTTATCCACGGCGCTGATAATGAGAAGTTCGTTCGAGTACTCTTTATACGTAACTTTGAGATATCGAGCGCCGACCTGTTTGAAGGCATTGATGCGCCCACGCTCCGTTTGTTCAAGCTTATCAGGGTTTGCAAGGATCGTCTCAACTTCCCTTTCGGAGATGTTTCGCCATTTCATCCGCCTGGTTGCATGGCGATCATATCGTATCACTCTTGCCACGCCGGATCCTTCAGATCATGTGGGAAAGTGCTAAATTTGATCCTACCAACCGTATCGTCATGTCAGCAATCTTTATCACGCGGATAACACCAAGGCCACGTATCAGCTATTTCACCCGCCGTAGGTAGCCGTCTGGCGCGACGGTGATGACTCGACGAACTTCATGCCACCAGCTTGATCTCGTGCCTCTTGCCCTCCAACTCGACGACGATAGTACCCTGATCTTCGGTCAGTTGATCATTGGCATTCAGGAACTCAATTCCATAGACTGTTCCATCTGGAGCGATATCGACGTTCATTTCATCACTAATCTTGATCGTTGTAACTTGTCCGACCTTCTCATGAATTCTCAGGTACGCGATGTTGTGCTTCGGATCATAGCTTAGCTTCATGTCTCCTCCGATCTCAGAAGAATCTGACAATGACCGTAAGGACGAGCCATCCGTCTTCCTCCACGGCGTAAGCTTCCACTTGCTTTGTTGAGTACATCTTATCATTCCACATGCCACCATACAGGAAGTTTCGTCGGAATCCCGTTCGGCCATACTTTGCCGCAAAGCGTTCACCGTGTTCCACGGCTCTCTTGACTTCTTCCTCCGTCGTTCCCCTCTCTCGCAGTCGCTCTACAGCATGGGGGTGCAACCTCACCTTCATGAGTTTATTCGCTCCAGCAACCTATTGACACCACCTGCACCCCTCGTATTGGGATCACGATGGAACATCTATTTCACGCGACGCAGGTAGCCGTCGGGGGCGACGGTGATGAGCAGTTTGTGCTCAATGCTCTTATCAATCTCGAACTCGGGGTGGGTCTTCAGGAACTCCCACACTGCCGTCTTGGGATTGTTACCCTTGCCCCATGGGCGATCGGGAAAGAAGTCCTCCGGCATGTCCTCCACCACGGTGTCCATCACCACGCAGTAGCTGCCGACCGATACCAGCGGCGCATAGGCCACCAATTCTGCCAGGACGTGGTCATGGGTGTGGTTCGAATCGAGCACCACGAGGGTGCGTTTACCTTCTGCCACATCCCTCACTTGCTCGACAATATCCGGGGCGATACTGGAGCCCTCAAGCAGGCTGATGCGCTTGAACATCGGGTGAGCTTCTATCGCCGCGCGGTTGTGGGCGCGGATGTCGATGTCGATACCCATTACATCACCGTGACCGATCAGTTCCAGGAGCGATGCGTAATAGATGAGAGAACCGCCGTGGGCGATGCCGGTCTCGATGATGATGTCTGGTTTTACCTCCCAGATGATCTCCTGTGTGGCGATCATGTCTTGGGGGTACTGGATGATGGGTCGGCCGAGCCACGAGAAGTTGTAAGAGTACTTCGACGTGATCGAAGCCTTGGTGAAAGCGTGGGCGGCCTCGATTAACTCCACGTTTTGCCCGTTATCGTTAATCCTATCGGTTACTTCTTCTTTAAACGTCTTCATGCTCCACCGATAGATAATTGAATTGATGCGCTGTGAGTTCTTGAATTTCGTTCAGGTAGTTGCTGTTCATCACAAATACATCGGCGCCATGAGTCAGCATGCGCATGGCCTCCGCAGGTGATCTGACCTGAAGCCCGGTCGCTGCCAGATACTTGTCCTGCTTCGCATGGTTTATGTCGATAACAATATCGATCTTGGCTCCAGCGCGCTCCATGAACAACGTGAAGATGACGCCTTTGGACGCGCCGCCCCAGACAGCGGAGTCTCGCATGGTCTGTGCTTTCACCCTGTTCGCATGTCGGCTGATCGCGTCAAGGAGATCCTCGGGAAACTCAAAACAGTCTGACTGGTCATATGTTGGCATTGTGATTGTCGCCAAATCAGCAACCACATAAAGATACTGGCCACCGAAAGTGTGACCAGACTCCAAGACCCTCCCGAACATTCGATCAAAATCACGAAGCCTGAAATAATTCACATGCTCATAGAAGATGTCGAACCAGGCTCGATGCTTGCAAATCCAATCGAAACAAGGAACTTCAATGTAAATCTTACCAGCCCCACCGTTGGACTCACGGATATTCGAGAGAAATCCTACGGGGTCTTGCACATGCTCTAGTACATGCCTGAGGATGATGCCCTCAGCCTGCAATCCAACCGCTGGACTGAAGTATTCCTTGATAACGCGCAGGTTTGAGCCCTCGTATGTAGGATCGAAACCGGTTATGTCGAAACCCAGCGCCTGAAGTTGCTCAAGGAAATACCCTTTACCACAGCCTACCTCAATGAGAGAGTGACCTGAAAAGTGTTTTGTGATGATCTCAGAAACATCCTTGAGGTGCGTCTGAAAAACGGTGCTGACAGCCTGTTCATTCTGATAGTCGGCGTCGTATTGCATCAGTTCAGGCCTGAATGCCTGATTGAAGATCAGCCCCGTTTCCAGGCTCTGAACCAGTACGACATCGCCCTTGATGCAGTTCCTGGCCTCTTGCTCAGAATGAAACATCCGGTTTTGAAAAACCGGCAACTGCCCCGCTCGATAGATTTCACGATAGCGCTTCATTGTGATTCCAGGCAGCGATCCAATCGTCGCCGGTCACCCCAGAAGGCCATCGGTTCGTAGTCCGAATAAGGGTAGTGTCCAAGATTGAGCTTTATCGACCAACCGTTCTCCTCGATCCAGCCTTCTACCAGCTTGCGCACGGACATCGGTTTCCCGGAACAGATATTCACAATCCCGTTGTCTCTATTCCCCATGGCGAGCGAAACGAGAGATTTCGCGACTTCAGTAACGGGCAGGTAGTCGCGCAACTGCTCGCCCCCCGACATGTTGAATACCTTATCCCCGCGCTCGACCGCCCCTTTGAGCTGCGGCAGCAGGGAATTCTCCGCCTGTCCATCGCCATACACGTAGAAGAGGCGAGCCCAAGTCAGCGTGAACGGTTGATCAGGCTTGAGATACTCGAGCTGGCGACGCAGCGTATCTTTGGCAAACCCATACGGGTTCGTCGGTCGCGTCTCCATCTCTTCGCGCAAAGGTCCGGACTGCATCCCATATTCAAAGCAGGTTCCGGTCACAACAAGGTTCTTGAGACCAGATTCCACTAATCCTTTAAGGAAACGGTATTGTGCGGGAAGTTCCTGCTCGAAGTGGTGCAGCGACTTATAATTCGGCAATCCACCCCACGCGAGGTGAATCAGAACATCCGGGGCGCCCATCAACTCAAATGCGCTTGGGAGCGGATTCTGCAAGTCCATCCGAGTGGCGGTATGCTTGGCAAACGACGGCAACGCAGACGATGAGGGCCTGAGAACTATCGTTGCCATCACCGACCGGCTTTCTAGTTCAACAAGAACATGCCGCCCTATGAAGCCGGATGCGCCGGTCACTGCCACTTTCATGACGCAATTTTCAATTCTGTAACTGCGGTCACAAACTGCCAGCCCCACTCTCTTATGTAGGCAAGCTGCTCCATGATCCCTGCTTTCAGATTAACGGCCCCATCCCGCGTTGCCGCATAGACCGTCCGGACAAGGCTTCTCGCTTCCTGCCAATACTCCGAGTCTTCGAAAGCATTGCGCCCGTCAAATCTCGCGCTGCCCGCAATCCCTCACATGTTGAAATGTCGTAAGGCGTGAGGCATGCGGGCGTGAGGGATGACGCGATGCTTGACAAGCGTCCAGCCGTCCAATATCCTTCAATTAGCATCCTTTGACCTTCTTGCCCCTGAAGCCAGGAGAAGCTCATGGATAAACCGCTTTTAGAACGGATCAGCTTTGACCCCGAGGTCATGGCCGGTAAGCCGGTCATTCGGGGAACCCGCATCCCCGTCGAACTCATCGTGCGGATGCTGGCACAGGGTATCCCCGAGCGTGACATCCTGCAGGAGTACCCGCGCTTGCAGGCCGATGACATTCACGCAGCCCTGGCTTATGCCGCCCAGGTGCTGGCCGACGAAGCGGTTTTTCCTCTCGCTCTTCCAACCTAGCCGGCAGCCACCGTGGACTTCATCGTGGACGAGTCCAGCGGTACGGCAGTTGTTGCATACCTGCGCAGCGTCGGTCACAATGTCCTCGCCGTGGCCGAAACGATGCCTCAGGCCAACGATGCGGAATCCTGGTCCGCGCCGTGAGTGAAGGACGAATTCTCGTCACGAACGATAAGGATTTCAGTGACCTCGTTTTTCGCAGCGGCCAGGCGCATCAGGGTGTGGTACTGTTTCGCCTTCATGACGAAAGCCCGGCTACCCGCGTGCGGGTCGTGGAGCCTCCTGCAGCAACATGCCCATCGATTGGCAGGTCATTTCACCGTCGCCACAGAAGCCGGCGTGCGCATCCGGCCTACCAGCGAGCTGCCGTGACAACACTCTCGTACCCACCAGCTCACTTTCAGTTTCATTCCCCCCCATTCATCTCCTCTGCGCTTCCAGCCGCTGCATCCGGCTCTTCAAAGTCGTGACTTCTGTCTCGACTGTTCTGAGCCGCCGATCTCACTCCGAATAGGAAAACTTGATGGCAGCATGCTTAAGTTAGCACCTATTGATTATAGGACCCATTTGCCTTCTTTCTTGATCTCGGCATGCATGGCATCCGGCGCCAGGTCGAGTTCACCGGGCCACATCACAACACCATGCTCCACAAAGACCTGTGCGAACAGGGAAGGATCGGCAAGCCGAGAGAAGACGCCAGCGGTAGGCGAACGCACCAGCGCGGACATATCTACTTCACCTTCCAGGTCATCGACGAAGCGGACGTGCAAGCGGAAGCCGTCAAGCGGCCGCGCATCGACCACGCGCCACGGCATCTGTGGCCGAATGGGCGGCGTTACGGTAGTGGAGGAATCTTTTTGGGCGACTGATTGTGGGCACATAGTTCCCAATCCTCCATGAGTTCGGCACGGTGTTCCTGCGCCCATTCGAGCACAAGAGCCAGCGCGCGCCGGGGCATCTGGCCTTCCATCACCTCGAGAGTACGAACGTCGATCAGCACTTCGTCTTCCGCGTACATCGCATGGAAGTGAGGCGGCCCATGATCGTTCCAGAACATCTGAATCAGGATGCCATAAAAGGTGCTGATGGTCGGCATGAGTCAGGCTCGACTTCAATGTTGTGCTTCATCTGGATTCCCGCCCCTGTTCCGAGCCATGGGCACGCTTCGCAGGAATGACAACTTTTTACGAAACCATTATATAGTACTTTCATCTAGTTAAGGATGGCAAGGGTCGGGATTGGAAGAACGAACTTTCCTCCCCAGTCGCCGATATACGCAAGTTGTTCTACGACTTCCTCCCGCAAATTCCAGGGTAAGATCACTACTCGATCCGGGCGGTCGCGACGCAAATATTCTTCATCGACAATGGGAATGCGGCTGCCCGGCAAGTACTTGCGCTGTTTTGCGGGGTTTCTGTCCACGACGTAGGGCAACAGGTCCGGCCGCACGCCGGCATAGTTCAGCAAGGTGTTGCCCTTGGCGGCGGCGCCGTAGGCCGCCACCTTGATGCGACTGCGTTTTGCCTCAACCAAAAAGGCAAGAAGGTCGAGCTTGATGCAGTTGACCCTGTCCTGGAACCCTTCGTAGAAGGCTATGGTTCGCACCCCGGCGGATTTCTCGCGCGCGAGTAGTTCGGTCACACGCGGCGTGATCGGCCATTGGCCGGCATCTAACCGCTGGACGAACACGCGCAGGCTGCCGCAGTGGGTGGGGAGTTCCTCCACATCAAAAACAGAAAGTCCGTTGGCCTCGAATATCCCATTCACGGCCGTCAGAGAAAGATAGGAATAGTGCTCGTGATAGATGGTGTCGAACTGGCATTCTTGAACAAGCCGCAACAGGTGGGGGAACTCGAAGGTGCCAACACCCGCCGGCTTGAGCAGGCGGGCGAAGCCCGATACGAAATCATTGATGTCCGGTACGTGGGCCAGCACGTTGTTAACTACAGTCAGGTCGGCCTGCTTACCATGGGAGACCAGGTCCCTGGCCAGACGCACACCAAAGAAGTCCTCTACGATCTCGACGCCCTTGACCCGCGCGGCGGCCGCGGTGTCGGCCGTGGGTTCCACGCCCAAGCACGGGATGCCGCGCGCCTGGACATACTGCAGCAGGTAGCCATCGTTGGCCGCCACCTCCACCACCAGGCTGTCGCTTCCCAGGTTGAAGCGCGGTACGACGGCGTCCACGTACTCCTCGGCGTGCTTGAGCCACGTCGAGGAGTAGGAACTGAAATAGGCATAGTCGGCGGAGAACAGCTCCTCGGCACCCACGTAATCCTCGGTCTGCACCAGCCAGCAGTGGGAACAGACCAGGACGCGCAGAGGGAACCACTTCTCAGGCGCGTGGAGGCTCGCCTCGGTAAGGTAGGCATTGGAAGGCGGCGCGGCTCCGAGGTCCACCAGGCACTGCTTGAGTTCTACACCACAGTGACGGCACTTCATACGGTCACTCCGCTGAAGTTTTCCGTCACTAGCGGATGCGCGGCGTCGCGGGGCGACAGTTCAGTAATCGCTTCAGGCCAGCGAATGTTCAGCCTGGGGTCTTTGGCATTCAGGCCACATTCAGCCCCAGGTTGATACGCAGCGGTATGAAAATACAGCATTTCGCAGTCTTCGGTCAGGGTTTGGAAGCCGTGGGCAAAGCCCTCTGGGATCATCAGGGTTTTGTGATTGCCGGTACTCAAGATTTCCGCGTGCCAGCGCAGGAACGTGGGAGAGCCCTGACGCAGGTCCACGGCGACATCAAATACCTCGCCGCGCAGGCAGGTCACGAACTTGGTCTCGGCGTGGGGTGGACGCTGAAAGTGCATACCGCGAACCGTGCCATGCCTGGTTGTCAGTGTATGGTTGATTTGCACAATGGCTTTGCACGAGATTAGCGACTGCAAATCTTCCGCGCAAAAAAGCCGCTCCAAATAGCCACGGCTGTCGCGAATCGGTGTTCGCTGGATGAGCTTCAGCCCTCGCAGTGGCGTCTCAAGGATGTCGAAGCGGTCGCTCATGACTGGCGGAACCTCACAATGCAACCATGGATGCGACAGACCGGTATTACTGCCACCGAAGCGCCTCATCAAGGCGGCCTTCCATCATGTGCTTCTCCAGCCCCTTGAGCCGCATGAACTGCGAGTTTCTGAAAGAGGTATCTCGGAAATTCATTCCCTCCAAGCCCGCTTTCAGTTCAAGAATCGCTTGCTCAAGAGTCACCTGCGGTTGATGTTGGGGAGCGAGTTCGCGATAGAGAGCGAAATCAACACTATAGGATCTTCTGTCTGGTGGCGCGTTTTTGTTAATACTGACTTTTGTTCCAGGAATAATTTCTGAAACTGCATGCGCAAGATCCTTAACCTGGTAATTCCAAGAGTCGCTCCCCACATTAATTCGAACAAGTTGACCGCCGTTCTCGGCTTTCCGGGTGATAGCCCAATCGATAGCACGCGACATGTCCTTTACATCGATCAGCGGTCGCCATGGCGATCCATCACTGAGAACACTAATCTCCCGCACAGCTAAGGCACAAGCTACAAAGTCATTTAGGACTAGATCAAGCCGAAGGCGCTCAGACATGCCGCAGGCAGTCGAAAACCGCAACGCAGTCACGACCATATCGCCTAAATCCATGTCGGCTAGAGCTTCTTCAGTCGCAACCTTAGAACGCGCATAGGCTGTCAGTGGATTAAGCGGATCGGTTTCCTTGCGCGGCTCGCCCTCTGCGGCACCATACATACTGCAACTAGAAGCAAACGCAAAGTTCCTTACGCCTTGATCTCTTGCCAGTTTAGCAATTCGGACACTTGCCTTGTAGTTGATTGCATCAGTCACGGCCTCGAATCTATTCCCCATCGGATCATTTGAGACGGCTGCAAGATGAACGACCGCATCGACACCATCAAGCAGGTGAGCCGGGAATTCCCGTACATCACCAAAGTGTTGAACCGAAACGTAGGTCTCCGGGAACACGCTGGCGTTTGTCAGGCAATGCCCAAAGAAAGCACTGTCAAAACCGATAATTTGAATGTCTTTGTTCTGGGTCCGAAGATGTTTGATCAGCACTGGGCCAATGTAGCCCATATTCCCGGTGATAAGTACTTTCATGTCACTCTCATTTGATGTTGCGTATGATTATGAGGTCAGGCATGCGCTTAGGGTTGCTCTATTGGTGATCCCGGGATACGGAAATTTGTCAAGCAGCCATGCTGCAAAGGCAAAAGCACCGGTGAAGGCCGGGAAAATCGCAGTGAGCACATGCACCGAATGCCTGCCCTGTTCCACCACAAAATCTATTTCCAGCCGGCCTTATCGGGTGTTGACCAGCTGGGGACGGATGCCCACCTTGAGGGTACCGGGTAAGTAGTAAATGCCGGTGTGCAGCACGCCGCTGTTGCGCGATCGCTGGCGTGCATGCCGAGACGCGATTCTTTTTCCAGAATTCTGATCTTGGCACCCGGTTCCCTGGCCTTGATCTCCCAGACGATCGAAAGTCCGACGATTCCTGCGTCAATGATCAGGTAGTCTCGGCTATGGCTCATACAAATCGTACTACCATTTCTTCCACGGCGCCTTGCCGCTCGCCCATAATTCTTCCAGAAGTCGCTTGTCGCGCAGCGTGTCCATGGGCTGCCAGAAGCCGTGATGTTCGAATGCCATGAGCTGGCCTTTATGCGCTAGTTCCATAAGGGATTCACCCTCCCAACTCGATGCATCGTTCTCGATCAGGGTGAGGCACTGCGGGGAGAGCACGAAGAACCCGCCATTGATCAGGCCGCCATCACCGCGCGGCTTTTCCATGAAACCGGCCACCTTGGCGCCTTCCATCTGCAAGGCGCCGTAGCGTCCAGGGGGCTGAACGGCGGTGACGGTTGCCCACTTACCATGGTGCCGATGGAAGGCGATTTCCCGGGTGATATCGATATCGGCGATGCCGTCGCCGTAGGTGAAGCAGAAGGCGTCTTCATCTTTCACATAGTCGGCCACGCGCTTGAGACGCCCCCCGGTCATGGTGTCGTCGCCAGTGTCTACTAACGTTACCCGCCATGGCTCGGCGTATTGCTCATGCACACACATCTGATTGTTGGCCATGTCGAAGGTGACATCCGACATATGCAGGAAATAGTTCGAGAAGTATTCCTTGATGACATAGCCCTTGTAGCCGCAGCAGACCACGAAGTCATTCACACCATGGGCAGAATACAGCTTCATGATGTGCCAGAGGATCGGCTTGCCGCCGATCTCGATCATGGGCTTGGGTTTGAGGTGGGTTTCCTCGGAGATGCGGGTCCCGAGCCCACCGGCGAGAATGACGGCTTTCATGCGTCTGTTTGATCTCTTTCGTCTAATAAGCGCCATCAAAGCTGAGCCCAGAGAGATGTTGCGAAAAGTTCACGCCATGGGACCGGAGCGAATCTGGTCACAGGTGAGACTCAGGCAGGTTGGGTGAGTTGGTTCAAATCGATGCCTGCCACGATTGGAATCGACAGACCCATGCGCAAACCTTGTGCTCGCTTACAACAGGTTCTAACAAGAAAGCTACGAGGCTGGAAAGCTGGGAGCCGACGAGCTTACGCCCTCTCACTTACAGGGCCGACTTGATCGGGGCCGGCGTCGGTCCATGAAGCGCCAAGGGGAGTATTCGGTTCGCTATTGCCTGCTACGGATTCGACTTGCTTAGACGCTATTAGATAGTTTCTATCAGATTTAGGCCCATTTTGTCAATATCAATAAATGTGGCTCATATCTCTTCAGAAATGGATGGCGATGGCTCAGTCTATCGCGCCGCCTATCGCGCGATGTACCCTCCGCTCAGGCGCGGCGGGCTGTGCCTCGCGCTGCCCTGACTTGCGCCTCAATCCACGGATAGGTGCGCATGATCCCTGCCCGAAGCGACACCTCGGGCTTCCACCCCAGCGACGCGATGCGGGACTTACTGAAATTGCGGGCATGTACTCCCACGGGGCCCGGCGCGTGCTTGACGATGATGCGCTTGCCGGATGCGTCGATCACCATCCGCGTCAGATCAGCCACCGTCACCCGCTCGTCACTTCCCAGGTTCACGGGAACGTCCAGGTCTGAGTGCATCAGTACGTAGATCCCGTCTACCAGATCATCCACATAGGTGAATACCCGGATGGCCGTCCCATCACCCCAGACCTCGATGGTCCCGCCGTCCTCCGCCTCCGCTACCTTCCGACAGAGGGCCGCCGGCGCTTTTTCGCGACCGCCCGTCCAGGTCCCTTCCGGACCATAGCAGTTCTCGAAGCGGGCGATGCGCACCCGCATCGGGTAGCGGCGCCCGTAGGCCATTGCGACCCGCTCGGCGTAGAGCTTCTCCCAACCGTATTCGTTGTCCGGATTTGCGGGGATGGCGTCGTCCTCGCTGACAGACGGCTCATCGGGTTGCATGTCCCGATAGATGCACACCGAAGAAGAGAAGAAGTAGCGGGCCACCCCAGCCTCTGCGGCGGCGTGGGTCATGTGGATATTGATCAGGGCGTTGTTGTGCAACACCTCGCACTCGGCGACGGAGATGAAGCCCATGCCGCCCATGTCGGCGGCGAGCTGGTAGACCTCGTCAAAGACACCGCCATCCGGAAGGGTCAAGGTCTGGCGGCAGTTCTCCCGGTTGCGCAGGTCCTGCAGCAGGAACTCGTCCGCCTGGGTGGGCCCAAACTCGCGCGGTTTGATGTCCACGCCGCGTACCCAGTAGCCCTCGCGCTTCAACTTCTTCACCAGGTGCCCACCGATGAATCCGGCGGCGCCGCAAACCAAGGCTCGCTTCATGCTTCGGGTCTCCTTTTAGCGTATCAGGCCGCTCATCCGCGGACACCTGAGCAGGAGGACTCTGGACGCCAGCGCCAACAGGAGGACGAAGAGGATGGCGTTCGCCAGGATGTGCAGGTTAAAGTCGTAGGCGCTATGGACCAGCATCGCTACCAGCCCGGCCAGCAGACCAAGTCCGATTCCTCGTGTGTGCGGCCTCTCATGTTCAGACCACGCATTCAACAATTGCGTACCGCCCCACAGCAGTGCCAGCGCGAAGATCGCCACCAAGGGCAACCCGCCTTCGGCGAACGCCTGCAGGTAGTCGTTGTGGGCATAGTCGTACACCTCCTGGCCGATGAGGGGCTGCTTGTAGAGCGGAAACGCCCAGATGTAGGTATCGAGACCCGTGCCGCTCCATTGGAAGTCATGGCCCAGACGCAACGTATCCTGCCACACGAGGATGCGACCACGGAAGGAGGGATCGTCGGTTCCACGCCAGAGAATCGCAAACGTTTGCAGGACCCTGTCCGGATTGAGCCAGAGGGCAAACGCGAGGCCTAGCGCCACAAACGAGGCCAGCATTCCCCATAGCCGCTTGCTGCGCAACCGCCGGGCGGAGAGCAGGACGACCATGAAGAGGATGGAGGAAAAGAAGCTGAACAGCCCTGCTCTTGATCCGGTCAGCAGTAAGGCCACGAACATGATGAGTCCCCCAAAAAAGGCGAGCAGTGACCGGCTCCCCTGAGGCGTACCCAAGCGCAGTAATCGGCTTCGCCAGCTCACCCCCCCATTCGGTGCGGGTACCCGACCATCGGATCTCGGTCGTCTGTTCGCTACGATATAGCCGATCGTCAGCGGGATCACCATCTCCATGTAGCCCGCGAAGTGATTACGATTGACGTATGGGCCGAAGAGGCTGCCGCCCTGGGTGAGTTCCCTGACCCAATACAGCTTGCCGTTCCCGGTGAAATGCTGAATGATTCCAAAGAGGGCCAATCCAAATCCCGTAGCCATCACAACGCGAACGATTCGATCGACCTGCTCACGGGTCTGTAGATGGTTGACGGTAACCCAGAAGAGAAGCGCCAGAGCTAGAAGCCTCACAAGCGCCTGTCGGGTCGCGTACGGCACAAGCGAAAGCGTATGCCATGGGGCTACAAGGTGGCTGTCAAATCCCGTCCGCTGATAGAGCGCAGCGGTATTTGGCGAGATGATACGGATGACATCGAGCTGAAGCGGGATCACCTGCAACAGTCCGAAGATCAGGACCAAGAGCCAGCAGAGGTTCAGGGCTGTTCGCTCGATGCGAATGTGGCCGGTGCTCACCATAGGCAGTCCCCATGCGAGTGCGATCGCGTAGATTTCCGCCTCCGCGAGCGCGATCGACCAGGGTTCGACGGTTCCGAAGGCCAGGGGCGTGAAGACAATCAGGCCGTATAATCCGACCTCGACGACGCGGTCGGCTATGAGGGTACATCGAAGTTTGACAACCCCCCAGGGTGAAAGGGCGGGACTATCGGCTGGGGATGGCATGTTGATCGTGGAGGTATCATGATCTTGAGACATAAGGCGTCCGCGTCACACCGGAATCACGTCATCGGCATCGATCTCAACCGAAGCGCCCTGTCGAATGAGGCTGACCGCGATGACGAGACGCGCTCTGGCGGCCTTCCGAACCAGGAATCCGCGGAGGCCCTGGAGGGGGCCGCGTCGAACCTCGACCGCCATCCCCGGCTCCAGGAATGGGTACGGATCAATGGGGAGGGTGCTGGTGACCAGGCGTCGCACTCCCTCGATCTCAGCCTCCGCGATCGGGACGCCGTGGCCGCTGACCCCCAACACCTCTACGACACCAGGAGCGGTCAGCACCCCCAACCGATCCTGCCAAGCAAAGCGCGCGAAACAATAGCCGGGAAAAAGTGGGAATTGAACCTGTACCGTACGGTCTTTCCAGCGACTTCGCCGACAGATGAGCGGGAGAAAGACGTCGATTCCTTGGCGATCGACCTGAGCCTGCACCTGTTTCTCATGCCGGGAGCGAGTGCGGAGCGCGTACCACTGGGGAATCGTAGCCATCGCTTCCTCCTACTGCAGCTTCGTCCTCCCGCTAACGGGGTACGATCGCTGCATTACAACTCCGAGATCAGAACCGCACAAAACGGACACGGCCTTCCCTACCCAGTTTCGCTGGTGAGAAGGCCATGGTAGATGTTAATCGACTTACGCATTGTTAAACTCTGTGATGTAAGTACATCGATGCTTTTATATAATAGTGTACTGAGCAATGTCAAATAACAATTTTTGCGCCACTCTCACAAAAATATTAGGGTAACCGTACTAAAACAAAGGGAAGCGGATGCAGTACGTGGGGCTTTTACGTCCACTGGGGCAAAACGATGCATGCGATATTGCGAGGTAACACCGCAAAGAGCTGATAGAATGCGGGTTTATTGCTGATCGCTGAATGACTTACGGGTACCGCTTGAACACCAGGGTCGCGTTGGTCCCGCCGAATCCGAATGAGTTGCTGAAGGCGACCCGCACCGCAGCCTGGCGCGCCCTGTTTGGCACGTAATCGAGGTCACACTCAGGGTCCGGCTCATCGTAGTTGATGGTCGGCGGGATCACGCCATGGTGGAGGGTCAGCGCCGTCGCCACCGCTTCGACACCCCCCGCAGCTCCCAGCAGATGCCCGGTCATCGATTTGATGGAGCTGACCGCCAGGCGATAGGCGTGATCCCCAAACACCTTCTTGATCGCCTTAGTCTCGGCAGCATCGCCTGCAGGCGTCGATGTACCGTGGGCATTGATGTAATCGACCTCTTCCGGCTGGAGCCCGGCAGCCTCGAGCGCAAGACCCATCGAGGCAATCGCGCCGGCCCCTTCCGGCTCCGGCGCTGTCATATGATAGGCGTCAGCCGACATCCCGTAGCCTATCAACTCAGCATAGATCTTGGCATCGCGACGCAGCGCGTGGTCCAACTCCTCAAGAATCAGAACGCCCGCGCCTTCGCCCATGACGAAGCCGTCGCGTCCCTTATCGAACGGACGGCTGGCTCGCTGAGGCGCGTCATTTCTCGTCGACAGGGCCTTCATGGCGCCGAACCCTCCGATCGTCAGTGGAGAGATGACGGCCTCGGTACCACCGGCGAACATCACGTCGGCCATCCCTCGCCTGATCAGTTCGAACGAGTCGCCAATCGCGTGATTGCCGGTCGCACACGCGGTCGAGACGCACGAGTTCGGCCCACGGAGTCCGAAGCGAATAGCGATATGGCCGGAGGCCAGGTTGGTAATAATCGAGGGAATGAAGAAGGGACTGATCCGACCGGGCCCTTTTTCCAACAATACCTTGTGCGTTTCTTCCAGGCAGGGGATCCCGCCCATCCCGGTCCCGATCAGGACGCCGCTTCGGCTTCCCCCAACATCCTTTACGATGAGCTGGGCATCATCCGCCGCCATGATGGCACCGGCCAACGCATAGTGGATAAACCGGTCCATCTTCTTGACCTCTTTCTTCTCCATGTAGAGAAGCGGGTCGAATCCCTTCACCTCCGCGGCGATCTTGGTATCGTGGTGACTGGCGTCGAATCGGGCGATGGAGTCGACACCTGAGACCCCCTTGACCAGGTTCTCCCAGAAGCTGTCGACGCCGATCCCGTTGGGCGCCACCACGCCCAAGCCTGTCACGACTACTCGTCTCATGACATCATATCCCCATGGCCTACGCGTAAATGGGAGTAGGCCCGGTCTGTTACGCGGGATGTGCCTTGATATGCGCGATCGCGTCTTTCACGGTTATGATCTTCTCAGCCTCCTCGTCGGGGATCTCGATGCCGAACTCCTCTTCGAGGGCCATCACCAACTCCACCGTATCAAGCGAATCCGCGCCAAGATCCTCAACGAAAGAGGCCTCCGGTGTCACCTCGGTCGCATTTACGCCCAATTGATCTACGATGATCTTCTTGACCCTCTCCTCAATCTCCATTACGTCAGCCATCGTCCCCCTCTACGGCCTGAGTGCCGTTCCATGGATTACGTTCGCAACCCGCCATCGATCGTAATCACCTGACCTGTAATATAGCTCGCCGCTTCTGAAACCAGAAACGAGACCAAGTCAGCCACCTCCTCCGGACCCCCAAACCGACCCATGGGGATCTGGCTGAGGTAGGCCTTCTTGCGATCCTCAGACAGAATCGCGGTCATCTCGGTTTCGATGAAGCCGGGAGCCACCGCATTCACCGTGATCGACCTGGAAGCCACCTCCTTGGCGACAGCCTTCGTGAAACCGATCAGGCCCGCCTTCGATGCGGAGTAGTTGGCCTGTCCCGGAATCCCCATCGTCCCTGCAACCGAGCTGACATTCACGATTCGACCGCCCTGCGCCCTGAGCATCGGTCGAAGCGCTGCTCGGGTCGTGAAAAATGCCCCTTTCAGGTTGACGTCCAGGACCGTGTCCCAGTCCTCCTCCTTCATCCTGATCAGGAGTCCATCCTTGGTGATGCCGGCGTTGTTGACCAGGATGTCGAGACCACCAAAACGTTTGATGCCGGCCTGAATCAGTCCTTCCGCCTCCGACTCCCGCGAAATGTCCGCCGCAACGGCCAACCCCTCGGCTCCTGTCGCTTGGATCTCCGCAACCACCCGCTGTGCCGTCTCCAGGTTTCTTGCACCGATGGCCACCTTCGCACCCTGTGCCGAAAGCTTGAGAGCGATTGCCCGCCCGATCCCCCGCGAGCCGCCGGTGACGACAGCCACTTTTCCTGCAAGTCCGGTCGCTGTTTGCATCACGATCGGCGAAGCGTCTCTACCTGATTCACCGCAATGCGCAGCGAATCCGGATCCTCTGCGTAGAGCGTGGTAGCCTCAGGCGCAATCCGCTTGATCAGCCCGGTGAGCACCTTTCCAGGGCCAAGCTCCAGGAAGAGAGTGACGCCTTCCTTTACCAATCTTCGCACCACATCCTCCCACCGCACGGGACTTGTGACTTGGCGGATGAGGCTGTCAGCAATCTCTTCTCTCTTCGTCACGATCTCCGCGTCGGCATTATTGACCAACGGAACCGACGGGTCCGCAATCGGAATCGCTTGGAGTACGCCGGCCAAACGAGTGGCCGCCGGCTCCATCAGGGAGCAGTGAAAGGGCGCGCTCACCTGGAGGCGTAGGGCTCGCTTGGCGCCACGCTGTTTGGCCAACTCGATGGCTTGGTCGACCGCCTTAGTCTCTCCGGCAATCACCACCTGACCGGGGCCGTTCAGATTGGCAACCTCGACGACCCCATAGCGAGCTGCATCCTCACACACCGCAGAGACGCTTTGCCTGTCAAGACCTAACACAGCCGCCATTGCGCCGGCGCCCGCACTCACCGCCTCTTGCATGAACTCGCCTCGCTTTCTTACAACGCGAATCGCGTCTTCGAAAGCGAAGCTCCCGGCCGCCACGAGCGCCGAATACTCCCCAAGCGAATGACCGGCTACATAGTCGGGCTGTACTCCCTCGCGCTGCAATGCTGCAAAAGCGGCCATGCTGACCGCCATGATAGCCGGCTGTGCGTTTGCGGTCAGCGTAAGCCGCTCATCGGGCCCCTCGAAGCAGAGACGAGCGAGATCGATCCCCAGAACCTCGCTTCCCTTCTCAAAAAGCACACGGGTTTCAGGGACCTGCGCCCAAAAATCTCGCCCCATACCAACCCGCTGAGAGCCCTGACCTGGAAAAACGAGCGCGATTGCGTTCATCAGCCGGCCGCGAGCATACTCACCATCGGATAAGCGCCGATCCCCAGGTGATCCCGCCCCCGAAGGCCGTCAGCAACAGCAGATCACCACGCTTAAGTCGCCCAGCCCGGACGGCTTCGTCTATGGCAATGGGGATCGAGGCCGCAGAGGTATTCCCATAACGGTCAATATTCATAAAGATCCGCTCCCGCGGAAGACCCAGCCGCTCCGCCACTGCATAGATGATCCGGGCGTTGGCCTGGTGAGAAATGAAGAGATCAATATCGGAGACCTCTACCCCATTGGCCTTCAGCGCGGCCATGGCGGCCTCTTCCATTGACCGGACTGCCGTCTTGAACACCTCGTTCCCATTGGGCATCCGGATCGTGATCAGCTTCTCATCAACGACCTTTTGGCAGGCGGGCTGGCGCGAGCCGCCTCCTGGAATGATCAGTTGCCTCCCCTTTGATCCGTCGGAATACAGATGCGTGGAGAGGATAGACGGATCAGCAGTTGTCCGCTGGACGAGCACCGCCCCCGCGCCGTCACCAAAGAGCACGCAGGTGCCTCGATCAGTCCAGTCGACGACCTTGGAGAGGGTGTCCGCCCCTATCACCAGGATGTTTCGCATGACGCCGGCCCGCACATAGGCATCAGCAACGGACAGGCCGTAGACGAAGCCGGCGCATGCAGCCAACAGATCGAAGGCCGCCGCGCGCGATGCGCCAAGGCGCTCCTGCAGCACGCACGCGGTAGAAGGAAAGAACATGTCGGGGGTCACCGTGTTCACCAGGATCAGATCCAGATCATGGGGGTCTACGGCAGCCGCCTCAAGGGCGCGTCGAGCCGCCCCCTCGGCGAGGTCCGAGGTCGCCTGATCGTCGGAGGCGATTCGCCGCTCCGATATCCCCGTTCGGGTGACAATCCACTCATCGCTCGTACTGACCATCTGCTCCAGTTCCTCATTGGTCAGCACCCGATCCGGAACCGAGGCTCCTGTGCCGGCAATCCTGCTGCCGTACATCACATGCGTCCTCTCGTTAACTGATCGCAATCCCTTCTGTGATATGCTCGATCACCCTGTTCTCTACGCATTCTGCGGCCGCCCGGATCGCATTCTTGATCGCCTTGGCGGTCGATCGGCCGTGGCAGATGATACAGACCCCTCGAACCCCCAGCAACGGCGCGCCGCCGTACTCTGTGTAGTCAACCAGCTTCTTGAAGCGCTTAAATGCGCCTCGCGCCAATAAGGCACCGGCCATCCCCGCCAACCCCTTCGCCAACTCTTCCTTGAGTAAGAGCGTAAAAAACTCCGCGGCGCCCTCAATGATCTTCAAGGCAATGTTGCCGGTGAAGCCATCACAGACGATGATATCGGCTGTCCCCATGAGAACCTCACGGCCCTCGACGTTTCCGATGAAGTTAAGGGACTGCTCCTCTTCGAGCCCCCTGAAGGCCTCTCGAGTCAGCTCGTTCCCCTTGCTCTCCTCCTCCCCGATGCTCAGGAGGCCGACGGTAGGCGATAGCTTCCCCATGATTTGACGCGCATAGACATCCCCCATAATAGCAAACTGCAGGAGATGCCGCGCTTTACAATCCGCATTGGCGCCGACATCCAATAGGAGCGACCGACCTTTCAACGTTGGAACGATGAGGGCGATGGCGGGACGCTCAACGCCAGGAAGCGGACCCAGGGTGACCAGCGCGGTGGCCATCACTGCACCCGTATTCCCGGCGCTGATAAAGGCATCGGCCTCCCCATTCTTGACGAGTTCCAAGCCCACTCGGATGGAGGACTGCTTCTTTTTTCGTAAGGCGGCAGAAGGGGATTCTTGCATCCCGACCGCCTCAGGGGCGTGTCGGATCGTAATACCAAGGCCGTTGGTAGCATGCTGATCGAGCGTCCGGCTGAGTTCCTCTTCGTTCCCGACCAGCAAGACGGACAGATTGAGCTCACGAGCGGCAGCCACTGCGCCCTCAACAGTGACCATAGGGCCACGGTCGCCGCCCATCGCGTCAAGGGCTACACGGGTTCCCATACCTGTTCGCCTATCGGGAGCGAGAGGTTAGACCTCCTCTCGCTTCACAACCTCCCGGCCACGATAATAGCCACAGGCGGGGCACGCACGATGAGGCAGTTTCCGCTCATGACAGTTGGGACACTCAGAGAGAGCAGGTGGAGTGAGGGCGTGATGGGAGCGTCGTGTTCGCGTCCGCGTATTACTGTGACGACGTTTTGGAAGGGGCATCGTTCATCCTCCTGGACTTCAGTGGGCTAGCGTAAATGTTGAAGGGGAGCAAGCCTTGGATCGCCTTCCTGAACGTCGCACCGACACGAGTTCTCGTTCAGGTTGACCCCACAATGGGGACAAAGGCCGCGGCATTCGGCCCGACAAAGGGGCTGAAGCGGCAAGTTCAGCAGGACATTCTCCCGCAACAGCTTCGTCAGGTCAAGGCGATCTTCTTGCATGACATCGACATCCATCTCGGCAGCGCTGAGTTCGATCTCCTCGGCGCGGAACACTTCACTGGCTTCCGTATACAGCATCGCGAACGAATCGGAGATGGGAACAGACACGGGCTCGGAGCATCGGCTGCACAGTACGCCTGCCGTTGTTGAGAATGTTCCGCTCACAAGAATACCGGTGGCCTCCCGCTCCAGATGAAATGAGGCTTCAACCGGAGCAAGTGACAGCCATAACCCTTCGACTCCCTCCCAGCAGGGCTCTTCGCACAGTTCAAGATCTAACCCTTCCGGAGGAATCTGTGACCGCTCCACGATCATTGCACACACTCCATCAAACCCAGTCGCATTCTACTAGGCCACTACTCTCAAGTCAAGGAATTTCCCGGTGGAACGACCGTCAATTGCAGTTCACCCCGCAGATATTTCCCCCCTCTCCATCGAAGGAAGGATCTCCAATCGATTGAAAAAGTACGGGATTTCAGAGGCCGCTGATGCGGCCGAGTCGGAGCCATGCACAACGTTCCTCTCAATGCTGGCGGCAAAGCTCCGTCGCAACGTCCCCTCTGCGGCCTTGAGCGGGTCGGTGGCGCCCATAAGCGTCCGAACACGCCCTATCGCCCCTTCCCCCTCGAGAACCATCGCTACACAGGGTCCAGAAGCCATAAAACGTGTGAGGCTCTCAAAGAACGGTTGGCGCCGGTGCACCTGATAGAACCCCTCTGCCTCTTTCTGCGCCAACCAGACCATCTTCAACCCGCACACTACCAGTCCTTCCGCCTCAAGCCGCCGAATGACCTCACCGATAAGGCTCTTGGCTACCGCATCCGGTTTCACAATGACTAGGGTTTGCTCCATGTTGTCACTCCATGATGAAGAGCTGACGGCTGTTAGCTATCAGCTATCAGTTGGGAACTGATGGCTTCTTTGACAGCAGCTCCGATCTCTGCCGGGTTGTGCACCACAGCGATACCGGCGCGCCGAAGGGCTGAGATCTTCTCTGTTGCCGTTCCTCGTCCACCGGAAATGATCGCCCCTGCATGGCCCATCCGTCGCTCGGGAGGGGCTGCAAGCCCGGCGATGTAGGCGATGACCGGTTTGGATACCTGACGCTCAATGAAGGCTGCCGCCTCTTCTTCCGCACTCCCGCCGATCTCACCGATCATCAGAATGGCCTCAGTTGCTCCGTCGTTTTCAAAAAGCGCCAGACAATCGACGAAGCTGGTGCCGATAATTGGATCTCCACCGATCCCGATACAGGTGGACTGACCAAGGCCCAGACGGGTAAGCTGATCCACCGCCTCATAGGTCAGCGTCCCGCTCCGTGAAATCACACCGACCTTCCCGGGCTTGTGGATGTGCCCTGGCATAATCCCCAGCTTGGCCTTGCCCGGAGAGATGATCCCTGGACAGTTCGGGCCAACCAGGCGGGTGGCTGACCCGCGGAGGATGCGGGTTACCCACACCATATCGAGGATCGGAATCCCCTCCGTAATACACACCACCAGCGGGATCGCCGCATCGATCGCCTCCAGAATGGCCTCAGCGGCGAAGGCGGCGGGGACAAAAATCAGGGCGGTATTAGCGCCCTCTTTGTCCACAGCCTCGCGCACGGTATCAAAGATAGGAATCCCCTCGTGGCATATGCCCCCTTTGCCTGGGGTCACACCTGCGACCACGCGGGTCCCGTACTCACGACACGCCAGGGCGTGAAACGTCCCTTCCTTACCGGTGACCCCCTGCACCACCACGCGCGTCTGCTGATCTACGAGAATACTCATCGTTCACGTGACCAGCTATCGGCTCTGTTTTTTGCGGCGCGCACTGCCTTTTCGGCGGCTTCCTGCATCCCGTCCGCAGTGATAAAATTCAGGCCGGACTCAGCCAGCATACGCTTGCCTTGGTCTACATTGGTCCCCTCCATTCGGACCACGATCGGCAATGTCACCTGGAGGGAACGAACCGCCTGAATCACCCCCTCCGCCAACCGTTCGCACCTGAGAATCCCCCCGAAGATATTGATAAGCACCACGCTTACGGACCGATCCGAGATCAGGATGCGAAACGCCTGTTCGATCTGTTCGGCGCTGGCGCCCCCACCGACGTCCAGAAAGTTGGCCGGCTCGCCGCCGACAAGCTTCACAAGATCCATGGTCGCCATGGCCAAGCCGGCCCCGTTGACCATGCATCCCACGGTGCCGTCCAGCTTGATGTAGTTCAATCCGAATCT
>JAGWQH010000075.1 GCA_028870115.1 Candidatus Methylomirabilota bacterium | reverse complement strand
TGCAGCCGGGAAAGCGAAGAAGGTCGCCTTGACCGCCTGTATGCGGAAGCTGCTGACCATTCTGAATGCGATGCTCAAACATCAGACCCCGTGGACCATAAATATTGCGCGTAGCTCTTGACAACCAAGACAGTTGCTATCCCTTTTACGAACTCGGCCTTCTGCTTTTGAGACGTCACAAACAACAGGTTCGCGTCGGCTCTTCGGGCCTCGACAATGTAGGACAAATGGACAAGTTCATGTATCTGTACATGAATTACGGCTGGTCTATTCGGATTGTATCGTACAACATGGCGTGATCGGCCGTAGTTTTCGGCAAGTTCAAACTTCGCAGCGGTTGGAATTGAGGGATCTTCGACCAAATCGATCTTCGTATCACATTGGGATTCGAGTCGACGCACATACTCAGCCAGTATTGTGGCTCCGCTTCCCGTTTCGACGCACTTCTTCGCAGAGCTGAGTGCAAGTTGCAATGCGTTCTGGAAAAGGGCGTCCTTAGGATTCGCGCTCTTCTTCAAGGTAGTTATCGCATGGTCAAATGCGCTAAACGGATCATTCTCGACTTCGGCAACCAACCCAAGCGCATAATAGGTATTGGCATAGTTGGAATTTATCTTGAGCGCCTCTTGAAAGTACTTCTTCGCAGCCTCAGTTTTCCCTTGCTGCATCAGATTGGCGCCTATGTTGTTCATTGCAATGTTGTTTCGCGAATCGACTTTGAGGACTTGGTCGTAATATTTCATCGCAGTCGCGATGTCGTCCTTATATTTTGCAAAGATGTTTCCCATCATCAGTAACGCCCATGCGTTCTTCGGGTCCCATCTTAAAGCGTCGATAAGAGAATCGATAGCACCTTCCTGGTCTCCCTCTTCCGATAGAATTTGACCATTAATTCTATAATATTCAGAGTTCATCTTGTTCTTCGAGATAAGATTCCTCAGGATCGGCTTGGCTGCCGCAAAATTCCGTTTTTCGGCTAATGCAACTACTTTTCTGAATTCAGATTCTTCGGATAGTATGACTGGCGTATTGATTTCGACTTTGACCCAACCACCCTCGAGGGTAACAGTGGGTTTGTAGGGTCCGAACGTATAGAACTTGGTCATTTCCTCCTTCAGGACTTCAGTGTCGTTTCCTGATTCCTTCGCTTTTGGAAACAGCCCGAATAGAAACTCGTCCAACCTGTGCAAGATCTGCATCTTCAGGTACCTTGTGTGCTGCTGCTAAGATGTGTACATTCAGTTACTTATAGAGCACTTACCACACATGCCATTAGCCTGCATTATTCATGAACATCTGGCGTTCATGTGTGCGTGCCCATACCACCAGCGAAATGAGCCAGATGGGCTTCGCACCATGTCGATGCCGGTCTTCAGGATCGTGCTATGCGAAGGCTGTATTGTCGCGCCACATCGAAGACTACAAATAAGATTATGGCGCCCTTCATGAATACTGTGGGCTATCTCGGCCAGCCGTCCTTGGAGTTGGCTCAAACTCTATAACCTTTCCTAACACTTAACAAGAAATTTCTATGAAGGCGAACAGCGAAAAACCTACACCTATGGCAACCTATCCAGCCTTCCGACAGTGAGCCGTCCGAACCCAATCCGAGTCGATCAACTGGGCTGCAGACTCCACTACTCTGACACAGTTGCTCAGTGCCGGACGTGAGTTGGCCCTGAGCGGAAACGATAAGGTGGTGATTCTACGAAGGGAGTGGTGGTGGGCAGGGGCGGAATCGAACCGTCGACACCAGGATTTTCAGTCCTGTGCTCTACCGACTGAGCTACCGGCCCAAAACCGGCAGGCAAATGAACCGTCGTCGTAATTGGTGATGTGATATTTGGCCTGTCCGAGCTGGTCCCGGAGCTCAGTCGAAACGATGTCGCGCTTACGGTAGTCGGAGTCGTTCCGCCACAGCACGCGCAGCCGGTCGCGGATGGTAACGCCAGGCGTGACGATCAGGAAGGCGTCGGCGCCGGACGCGCCTTGACAACGTACCGCTTCACCTTGATGTCCCTTTCCCTGTCGCGGGCCTCAGCGATTTCGTATGCGGTTTGCATCCGAAGAAGCGTGTCCATCCTCGGTCCGAAGGCCTTCTCGATCCGCAGCGCCATATCGGGAGACAGCGCAGCGCGGCCGTTAAGAAGCGCAGATAGAGCGGGCCTAGTTACGCCAAGAATTTCGGCAGCCTTGGTCACAGAGAGATCAAGAGGCTCGATCACTTCCATCCTGATGAACTGTCCTGGATGGGCCGGACGTGCTATACGCATTGTTTTGGTCTCCTTCAATGGTAGTCCTCAAAATCCAGATCGAGGATCTCTCCTTCGCTCTGGTCGATCCTGAATGTGATCCGCCAGTTCCGGGTGACAGCCAGGCTCCATGTCCCCTTGCGGTCGCCGGTGAGTTGGTGGGCTTTCCAGCTCGGGATGTCGCGAAGTTCCAGGGCTGCTCCCATCTCCTGCAGAAAGGTCACGATGTTGCGGACCTTCTCGACGACAGGCGGAGGCAATCCGGAAGCATCGTTGCGCTCAATGAAGCGTCGTAATCCCCGGTGGATCACGTTCCGAATCGTCATGACAAAACGCTAGCAGGACCAGCGTATCGTGTCAAGCTACACTTTACGGACTATATCTGGGTTTGGCGCGGCGAGCTTGTTTACGGATGCAGGAAGTGGTGGTGGGCAGGGGCGGAATCGAACCGTCGACACCAGGATTTTCAGTCCTGTGCTCTACCGACTGAGCTACCTGCCCAAAACCGGAATGGGGATGAGCTGTTCACGGAACAGCCCGACTTTTGTAACACCGCGAAGCGCTTTTGTCAAGACATGCAGTTGCTGCTGTTGCGTCGGCCCCCATGTGCTTTATGCCAGTCTGAATTTGCGCGAGAAAGCGCTGGAATGAATCCAGCGCCCGGCACGTTCGCCCAATTAAGCTGCTCACGATTCTGGGCCGAGCTTGCTAATGCCTATCGGGCCACGATGGGGATACCCAACCCATTGGGAAGCTGCGAGAGCTTATCGTGGTCGACTAACAGATAATTTCCCGGTTCGGGCATCGTGACCTCAAACATGCCACCCGAGCCGGCCGGGACCGCGTAGGCCTGAACATCATATACCACGTTGCGTGGATTGCCACCTTCGTAGGCTCGATCAAGGATAGCACCAACCACGTGAAACGTAGAGGTGTACGGGCCAGCGTTCACAAAATACACGCGAAGCAATTCACCCGCCTTCATTTCCAGAGGCTCGTGCTTAAGCGTCCCATTGTAGAGAACAAAGTATGCTCGATTCTCATCCATTCGCTCTGTAGACGGAACGATCATGCCTTTTGAGTCGGGCTCTCCATAGACGCCGTTCTCACTGACCACAATCTCGCGGGCCGGCCTTAGCTTCTGGCCGCGAGGGTAGACAATCATGACGCCATACATGCCCATCTTGATGTGTTGATCGGTCAGAGGGCCATTTGCGCAGTGGTACATGAACACCCCGGGCGCGTTCAGAATCTTCTCATAGACGAGCGTTGCTCCCGGCTCTACCGGTCCAAACTTCGTGGCATTGATTCTAAAGGCATGGCTATCAAGCCCATGCGCCACCGTCCCTTCGTTTTTTAGTACAATCCTGACGGTGTCACCCTCGCAGACTTCGATTGTCGGTCCGGGAGTTGTCCCGTTAAACGTCCAGGCTTCCGTTTTTACGCCCTCGGCAAGGTCGACAACTTTCTCCTGCCCGGTCACGGCCACGACGATCTTTTTCGGCTCAGTGCCGCAGGTACCCTGCTGTCCCACGAAACCAGCCCAAGCCAGGCCTGGCAGAAAAATCAATCCGAGCTGAAGCAACATGACGGATAAGATTCTGGAATGGCCTCTCGTCATGGATTACCCCCAATCTGTTTCCATGCCAAGCCGCTTCTTACTCGGGATTCGGGTTGTGCCGTCGCTGCGAAGCCGAACTGGAACCTGCCTTGAAAGAGCATCACAGACCCAGGTCCGTCACTTGCGGCGTCGGGCCTGAGTAGTCGTAGAAACCCCGGCCGGACTTCCGCCCATGATAGCCGGCGATCACCATTGTCTTCAGAAGCGGAGGCGGTGCGTACCGCGCCTCTCGATACTCCTCGAACATGATGTTCGCAATGGCATATGTCGTGTCGAGGCCGACAAAATCAGCCAGCTCCAGGGGACCCATCGGATGGTTGCAGCCCAGCCTCATCGCCTTGTCGATATCTGCCGCAGACGCAACGCCCGCCTCTAACGCCCGAATCGCATCCAACAGGTACGGGACCAGCAGGCGGTTCACGATGAAACCGCACTGGTCTTTTGCCGCAACCGGCTCCTTTCCGAGCGACACGGCAAAATCGGAGACGATTCGAAAGGTTTCGGCGCTGGTGCGAATACTCCGGATCACCTCCACCGGCTTCATCAGCGGAACGGGATTGAAAAAATGCAGGCCGGCGAACCGGTCGGTTCGCTCCGTCACCGAGGCCAGCGCTATGATGCTGATGGATGAGGTGTTGCTGACAAAGATACTGCTCGGCGGGCAGAAGCGATCCAGCGTACGGAATAGATCCTGTTTCAGCGGCAGATCCTCGGTGATCGCCTCGATGATCAAATCGGCCGTTTTCAGCTCTTCCAGGACGAGGGTCCACCTGATCCGCCCAAGGAGCGCCGCCTTTTCCTCGACGGTCATCCGTCCCTTGTCAACCGCTCGTTGCAGCCCGCTGTCGATCGCCCGCCTCCCCTTATCCAACCATCGCTGCTCCGCCTCCCTGACGATGACGGCGTAGCCTCCCTGCGCAACAACCTGCGCGATACCGGACCCCATGATCCCGGCCCCAACGACTCCCACAGTCTTGATGCTAGTCATAGACGCTCCCATCGCTTACGACGGCGTGCCTACCTTCCGGCGACGCCACTCAGCAAGCCTTCGGCCGATCTCTGCTTCGAGCCCGCGGTCAGTGGGGTGGTAGTAGATTCGCCCTTTCAACTGGTCAGGCAGGTAGTCCTGGTCGGCAAAGGCCCCAGGCAGATCATGCGGGTACTGGTAACCGGCGCCGTATTCCAGCTCTTTCATCAAGGCAGTTGGGGCATTCCGCAGGTGCAGCGGAACCCCTTCAAGCGGCGCCTGCTCCACATCCCGCTGCGCCTCGCCGAAGGCCCGGTAGATGGCATTCGATTTCGGTGCGGTGGCAAGGTACACCACGGCTTGTGCAATCGCCAATTCGCCCTCAGGCGAGCCGAGGAAATGGTACGCATCCTTGGCCGCCAGCGCCACTTGCAAGGCCTGCGGTTCGGCATTGCCGATATCTTCCGACGCGAACCGGACCAGCCGCCTGACGATATACAGCGGCTCTTCACCCGATGCCAGCATTCGGGCAAGCCAATAAATGGAGGCATCAGGGTCGCTTCCCCGCAGACTCTTATGCAGAGCCGAGATCAGGTTGTAATGCTCCTCCCCGGTCTTGTCGTACAGCAGCGTCCGCCGTCCTGACGCCTCCTGAGCCATCTGCACGGTCAACCGCCTGTTCCCTATCGGCTGCCCCTCTACCATCTGCGCCGCCAGTTCCAAGGTGTTGAGCGACACGCGGGCATCTCCGGAGCCGAGCCCTGCGATGAAGCGTAGCGCCTCGTTATCGGCCTCGATCTGAAGGCGACCGAGACCCCGTTCCTGATCGCCCAGTGCCCGCCGAAGGATGACCATCAACGCGTCCTCCGCCAGGGGGCGAAGCGTCACGACCTTCGCCCGGGACAGGAGGGGCGCAATGACTTCGAACGAGGGGTTCTCGGTAGTGGCCCCGATCAGCACGATCGTTCCCCCCTCCACGTGGGGCAGGAACGCATCCTGCTGGGCCTTGTTGAAACGGTGAATCTCGTCGATGAACAGGAGCGTCCGCCTGCCGTAGGCGCGTTCCTGCTGGGCGCGGACGATCACCTCTTTGATCTCTTTAATCCCGGAGGTGACGGCGGAGAACGGCACGAAGGTCGCCTTGCACCGATCCGCCAACAGAAAGGCCAGGGTCGTCTTACCTGAACCGGGCGGTCCCCACAGGATCAGCGACGGCAGTTCTCCCGCCTCCATCGCCCTTCGGAGGAGCTTCCCCTCCCCCAGCAGGTGCTCCTGCCCGACAAACTCCTGAAGCGTCCTTGGACGCATCCGGTCCGCAAGCGGCGCCGGAACCTTTTGGGGTAGGGTGGGCAATCGGTCGAAAAGGTCCGGTGTCATCTTACGCCACCGCTTTGAGCTCATCCAGGATCCGGTAGGTCGCCTTGACCGGATCGGCTGCTGCCGTGATCGGTCGGCCGATCACCAGGTAGTCCGCGCCAGCGACCGCCGCCTCTTGTGGAGTCATGACCCGACGCTGGTCATCGGCTGCAGCCCATGCCGGGCGGATGCCCGGGACAACAAGGCACATCGACGGTCCCAAGGCGGCCCGCAGCACGCCGATTTCGTGAGGCGATGCCACAACGCCATCCAACCCGGCCTCCCGCGCGAGTGAGGCCAAGCGGACAACCTGCGCCGCAACATCGAGCTTGCTGCCGACGGCTTCTTCAAGACCTCGCGCATCCAGACTGGTCAGCACCGTCACCGCCAGTAGCCGCATGGGCGAACCGCTTCCGGCGACCGCCTGCGCGGCGGCCTGCAGCATCGACCGTCCGCCGGAAGTGTGGAGCGTACACATCACCGCCCCGAGCCTTGCGGCCTGCCTGACCGCTCCGGCCACGGTGTTCGGAATGTCGTGCAGCTTCAGATCCAGAAAGACCGATCCGCCTCGCTGTTGCACCGCCCCCACCGCCCGGGGACCTTCGGCCGTAAAGAGCTGCAGGCCTATCTTGAACAGTGTCACTGTGGGGTAGAGTTGCTCAACCAGCGCGGCGGCTGAAGCCAGGTCTCCCACATCCAGGGCCACGATCAATTCGGGCGTCTTGTGCATGCGCTCGCTTTTCCCTACACAAGTAGACGCATCAGATCTTCGGCCAGGATCACCTCACCGTCAAAGACCTTCTTGCAGGGAGTGACGAGGTCGTATGCCTCGCAGATCGGGTACAAGTGCGTCAGAACCAGCCGCCGGCAGTCGGACAGGGCCGCGATCCGGCCGGCCTCCGTCGGGGTCAGATGGACCTTCATCGGCTGCTCATCCGGGGCAGAGCACTCCAGCACCAGCAGATCCGCCTCTTTGGCCGCCTCGATCATCGCGTCACAGTAGGTCGTATCGCCGGAGAAGACCAGGCTCTTGCCATCGGCCGACTCGATCCGGTAGCAGAGGCTATGCTGAATGTGCACAACCTCACGAGGAATTATCCGGAACTCCTCGGCTTCGGTGACCTCCTTAAGCGTTTCATGAAGCACCAACTCATACGTCTTTGCGGCGATCCAGTCGCCGTACAGTTGAGTCAGGCTCTCGTAAAAGGCCAGAAAGCCCTTGGGGCCTGTGAGGTACAGCGGCTTGGTTCGTTGCCACGCCGGATTTCGGAGGGCGAACAGGAGCGAAACCAGATCGCCGGTGTGATCCGGATGGAGGTGGGTATAGAAGACTCGGTCCAATTCAGTGGCGGAGATCCCGGCCTTGAGAAGTCTAGGGAGCGTACCCGCGCCGCCGTCGAACAGAAGCGAAGAGCCGGCCACCTCGACCAGGAGGCCGGGCGATCCTCGCGTGAGGCTCGGGATGGCGGTTCCGGACCCTAGGATCGTGAGCTGCATGGCGTCACGATACCATAAAAGTCCGAGCATTGACAAGGCAGGGTAAGGTGGAGTAAGGGTTGGATGTGCATGGAGCAAGGAGGCTTACAGGATGGCGCATTGGGCGTTTGTGAGAGCCAAAGCGTGGCGCGTGGGCTTCAGCCTTATCCTTGGATTACTGGTACTCTTGCCGCCCGATCTGAGCCGGGCCGACCTCTGGGCTGATAGGAGTACCGTGGAGTTGGCGGTGGCCGGGACCGATCACCTCCTCAACCTCGACTACGACCTGGCCGAACAGACATTCGCCCGTCTTAACGACGCCGATGGGACGGGGCTACTTGCGCCGCTCTATCAGGCCTTCGTGACGCTCAGCCGTCTTCAGGATCGAGAACCAACTCGGCAGGAGATGGATGCCTTCCTGGTCGCGATGCGGGCGCTCATCGCCAAGGCCGAGGCGCGCCTGAAACAGGCGCCTGAAGAGCCTGATACCCTGCTCTACCTCGGAATGGCCTGGGGATCCAAGGCGATGATCGACGGCGTCCTGGGCAACTATTTCTCGGCCTACGAGGCGATCAAGCGGACAAAATCGTATCTCGACGCCTGCCTCTTGCGCCAACCAAACCGGTACGATGCCTACTATGGCTTGGGGCTGTACGATTACACGCTCTCCCGAATCGCCTGGTTCTATCGGCCCTTGGTGCACCTGGCGCTCCCGCCTGGCGATCGCGAGCGAGGTCTACGGGAGTTAAAGATCGCCAGCGAGCGGGGCAGTGCGACCCGAATGTTGGCAAAGCTTGCCCTCCTGCAGACCTACGCCAGCATCGAGAAAGAGTTTGAAAAAGCCCTGCCGCTGGCTGAAGAATTACTCCGCCGATTCCCCGGCAATCCGGAGCTTTACTTCCAGACGGCTCTGGTCTATTCCGAGTTAGGGCGATTCCCTGAGGCTTTGGAGGTAGGCCGTCGCATCCGGGCGAACCTGGAGCTGGATCGCCACCATTTCACCGGGCAGATGCGCCCGCGCTACTTTCAGCTCATGGGAAAGATCTACATGGATCGGGGCGACTACCCTAGAGCCTTGAGCTTCTTCAAGCAGGCGGTCGAGCAGCCGGCCGACCGGTACGCCTGGGTGACGGCGTGGGCCTGGACCCGGACCGGCATGATCCATGACCTGTTGGGAAAGCGGACAGAGGCGGAGCGGAGCTACCGGATGGCGCTGGCAATCAAGACCGACAGCATCGCCAAGGACGTGGCGAAGCAGTATCTACATGAACCCTACCGCAAGGAGACAGTCCACCGGACGCCCCCCGCTACCGGATCGGAGGACAACGTGGGATCGCCCTAATGCAGGGTAACAGAAATCGCTCGACACTGCACCCGTTCGGGCTGAGCCCTTCGACATCGTTCGTCCTGAGCCTGTCGAAGGAACGAACGATGCTCAGCACAGGCTTGTCGAAGCCCAGTTTACGAACCCTTCGACAAGCTCAGGGTGAACGTAAGTGTGTAAAGGCTTTTACGAGATGCTACCTGGTTCAACCGCCCAAGCTACGGACCAGGGTGAGGGGTGCTCGCGCGGTTACTTGCCGCCTTGACTCAGCTTCGTGAGCTGCTCCTGAGTGAGTACCTGCCGTAGTGTCTTGTAGAACTTCGTTTCCGTCTTCAGGGCCTCTTTATCTGCCGCAGCCCATTCGTCGGAGATCTTGTCAATCTCCCGGTCCGAGGCTTTCTTGTTAACGACAGCGCTCATCAGCTTCTGCCGGATCCCCATGACCTTTTGTTGACTCGCGCCGAGTGCCGACATCCGCTCTTTCTTGGCCGTATCAAGCTTGCCCCGTTGATCGGTCGAAAGACCGAGGTTCTGGAAGGGGTCCGGCTCCTTTGCCTGCTCCTTTTGGGCTGAAGCCATACCCCCTCCGATCAGCATCGTCGTCGTCAACAGTCCAATCCCTAATCTCTTCCACATGCGCATACAAATCTCCCCTTTCCGTGAAGTAGAATCATCCGTCACCAAGCAACAATACAGTACAGTGTAACGCTACTGCTGTCCACCTTTCTTTTCGGCAGCGCGGCGATAGAGCCGCTCATATTCTCTGGCAGAGCGATCCCAGGTGAAATCCGCCGTCATGGCATTAGTAATCAGCCGAGGCCACAGGGCTTTCTCGCGATACAACGCCAAGGCCTGCCAGATGGCCTGGAGAAAGGCGGCTCCAGATGCTTCCTCGAATTTGAATCCGTTTCCTTGCCCCGTCACAGGATCGAACTGGACAATGGTGTCGTCCAGTCCGCCCGTGGCGCGGACGACCGGAATGGTTCCATAGGCGAGACTGTACATCTGGTTCAGGCCGCACGGTTCATATCGCGACGGCATCAAAAAAAGGTCGGCGCCCGCTTCGATCTGATGCGACAACGGCAGGTCAAACCCGATTCGGACAGCCAGCTTGGACGGGTGCTTGGCCGCCGCCTCACGAAAGGCCGCCTCGATTTCCTTCTCACCGCTCCCCAGCAGGACAAGTTGCACGTTCACCGCCATCAACGCCTTCAGGATATCGCGCAGCAGGTCGAGCCCCTTCTGCCCGGCCAGCCGGGAAATCACGGCCAGCAACGGTACAGTCGCTCTGACCGGAAGCGTGAGCCGATGCTGCAGATCCGCCTTGCACCGGGCCTTGCCTGAAAGGTCATTGACCGTGTAATGAGCAGCAATGTGAGGATCTTTGGTCGGGTTCCATTCCTCGGGATCGATTCCATTTAATACGCCGAACAGATCGCCCCGCCGTTCCCTGAGGACGCCATCCAGACCGAATCCTTGATCCGCAGTCTGGATCTCCTGGCTGTAGCGGCGGCTCACGGTGGTGAGCAGGTCAGCGAAGAGCAGCCCGCCTTTCAGCAGATTGCCCTTTCCGTAAAACTCAAGCCCGGCCGGCGTGAACAGCCCTCGAGGCAGCATCAACCTCGGCAGTACCTCGGGAGGGAAGAGGCCCTGGTAGCCCAGATTGTGGACGGTGAAGACGGTCGCAGTCCGCCGAAAAAAGGGATCGCCACGGAGGGTAGTCTTCAGATAGACAGGCAGCAGCGCCGTCTGCCAGTCGTGGGCGTGCAGCACCTCCGGCTGGAAATTCACTCTTCGGCACACCTCCAAAGCCGCCCGGCAAAACATGGCAAAGCGCTCCGCATTGTCGGGGTAATCCTCGGCGGATGGGGTCTGATAGAGACCGGCACGGTGAAACGACGGATCGTGGCGAACAAAATAGACCGGCACTCCACCGGAGAGATTTCCCTCCAGCGCGTCTACCGCTTGTGGCCCAGCGGCAGCCGAAACACTGAACCCACTTGCAACGATCCGGAGCCGATGTCGCCGCGCATCCACAGCCTGGTAGAGCGGCATGATGAGTCGGACATCGTGCCCAAACCGACCGAGCGCTTTTGGCAAGGCGCCAGCCACGTCACCCAATCCACCGGTGTGGGCGAAAGGCGCAGCCTCAGAAGCTACAAAAAGAATTTTCATCAGATGATGTTAACAATATCCAACCAAGAGCGCAATGGCGCAACCCGGTTATCTGAGCGACAGGTTCGAGAGGGCAGACAAGGACCGAAACTCACAGACCAGCGCTCGCCTGCATCGCCGGGATTCTGGGATCGCTCAGAAAACCCGTTGACATCTTCGGAAACCCGTGGCATGTTACACACGAGGTGACCGATGAATCTGCACGTTACGCAAAAGAAGAACTGGCTTCGATCGGCTGATACTGCTGAGGTAGTTTCCGATGTGGGGTCGTTGGAGCGCACGGTAGTGAAGCAGACTGTCATATGCGCATGACCCCCGAACTGACAATTTTCGGCGTCTTTCTCATGCTGGCCGCAGTGGCAATCGGTACGCTGGTGGCCGTTGCGCGTACTGCGCAAGGGCCGGCCGTCGAGCAGGCAACCATCCAGAATCCAGGATATCGGCTACGTAGCATCTGGTTCCGCGGACTGGCGGTTGTCGCCGTCATCGGGTTCCTCCTCTCCCTCCCAGCCTTCCCCTACTACACCCGCTCACAGCTTGCGTCGTCGCAACATTACCCCGTCACCGCCCTGCAGTTCGCCTTTGCGATGCCGGCGGTGCTTCCCATCGATACCCCGATTGTACTGGACGTGACCGCCACCGACGTCAATCACGGAGTCGGCATCTATGATCCGGACGGACGGATCGTGGCGCAGGTCCAAGCGATGCCCGGCTACACCAACTCACTCTCGCTCATGCTCAAGAAGCCGGGTCAATATGTGGTCCTCTGCCTGGAGTACTGCGGCATTGCTCACCACCTCATGCGCGCCGGATTCGAGGTGCGGTGATGTCTAACACGACTGCGCAATTCGTTAGAACAGCCTATCGTGATTCGGCTTCGGATCAGACCGCCAAGCGCATCATGTGGCTCTATATCGGCTCCGGACTCACACTGGTCGGCGTCATGGTCGTTGTCGGATTGGGTATGCGTATGGCGCAGGGAGGGATGCACACCTTCCAACCCGGCCTGTTCTACTCGCTGATGACCCTTCATGGATCCGCGATGATGGTCGGGATGGCGCTATGCGGGATGGGACTCCTCTGGTATCTCTTCACGCAAGAGGGGCCGCTGAATCCCACAACAGCGATCGTTGCCTGCGCGCTGATCCTGGTTGGCGCCGTTCTTGTCGCCATCAGTGCGCTTGTCGGAGGCTTCGGCGCGGCATGGACGTTCCTCTACCCGCTCCCATTCGTCGGCACATACTGGCCTTCGTGGGCCACCGGCGTCTTTCTCGCAGGTATTGCGTGCGTCGTACTGGGCTGGACGATCTGGTGTCTGCAAATGCTGGGAGGCGTGCTGACGCGGTATGGCGGCCTCCGGGGGGCGTTTGCCTGGGACCTCGTGTGGTCGCCCAAGAAGTTTGCTGCAACCGGCCAGAAGCCCCCGCCCCCGCAGGCCTTCGCGGTCCTGGTGTCGGCCGTGGATGGGCTGCTTGCCGGGTCCGCCGGTATGCTGGTCGGGGTCGCGCTCTTCGCACGCTGGCTGAATCCGGCGTTGCCGCTTGATCCGCTCTGGGTGAAAAACCTGACCTACATTTTCGGCCACACACTGGCCAACCTGACGATCTATATGCCATTGGCGGCCGTGTACGTCGCCTTGCCTCGATATACACATCATCGACACTGGCACACATCGGCGGTGTTGGCGGTGGCGTGGTGGGCTACCCTGGCGTTCGTCGCCATTGCGTACTTCCATCATCTCTACATGGACTTCGCTCAACCGCGCGCCGTGCAGTACATCGGCGAGGCAGCCTCGTACCTGGCAGCGTTTCCACCAGCGGTGGTCACGGTATTCGGCGGCGCGCTCCTCGTCTACCGCTCCGGGTTCCGGTGGACGCTGGGCTCGATGTTCCTCTATGTGGGAATGATCGGATGGGTGGTAGGGGGAATCGGCGCGCTCCTGGATGTGACCGTGGCCTTCAACATCTACTTCCACAACACACTGTGGGTCGTCGCCCACTTCCACACCTATTTGTTGGAGGGCGCGCTGCTCTTTGTGCTCGGCTGGGTCTTTTATTGCCTGGAGGAGCGCAGCGGCGCTACCTCATCGCGAGCGGTTCGAACGCTTGTCAGTCTCGGGGTATTCGGCGGAGGCGCGTGGCTGCTGCTGGGGTGGTATCTCGCGGGCGCCCAGGGAGTGCCGCGTCGCTATGCGCTGCAGCCAGCTCCAGGCATGGAGATCGGCTGGTGGGCGTCACTGGGCGGCATCATTCTGGTCGTCGGTCTGATCATGTGCGGTATTGAAGCGATCCGGCTCGCTCGTCGACCGGCCCATCGGGAAGTCTCGGCTGCGTGACCCGGCGAGGCGCCTTACAGTTCGTAGCCGCCGCGAGCGGCGTACTTGCGGTAGCCGTTGCAGTTCGGTCTCTGGCGGAAGGCGCCGAGGCCATCGACGTCAGAAGCCACCATCTCACCCATGCGGTACTTATTCTTGGCGGCGCCGCAGCAGCCTTGGCGCTGACGTCGGCGAACCGACGCCAAACTCCCCATTCAGAGCAGCCGCAATGGCTCCTTCCGGCGATCCTCGCGCCGTTCGGCGGCATGGTATTGATGGTACCTACGTTCTACCCATACATGAACGCTCACCCGGCAGTCCACGTTCTCGCGCATCTCGGTTTCATCGTCGCCGGATTCGTGACAGCCTGGTGCGGCGAGCGATACCGTCCCAAGATCGGTTGGGCAACGACCCTGTTTCTGGAGGCAATGGCGGTTGGAGCTGCCTTCGGCTTTGGCGTGACCAAGTGAGTGGCGGGGCCGACGGGACTCGAACCCGCGACCTCCGGCGTGACAGGTCACTTCGAGGGTCGCTAGATGGACGACGGAGCGCAGGGGAGCCCTCTGTTCATGCTGACTCTCCGGGCTGTTCTGAAAGCGCTCGCATGGTTGAGCGGAGCCGTTCCATGCGTTTGCTGCCCGATTGCTGCCCGGCGGCGTCCGCCAGGGGTGTGTCTGCTATCGGTTGCCGTTGATTGCGTCCGCTCTGCTCCATAACGGCTCCACGATCACGCGTTCGATTCCGCCCGCGCGCCGTTAGTCGTAGTGGCGTAGGTGTGGCCAGAGGGTTGTCCAGGTCGCGCTGGGCCGGCAGAGGCTGAGGGGGGTTCCTTGCTCGTCGTTGTTGAGGCC
>JAGWQH010000074.1 GCA_028870115.1 Candidatus Methylomirabilota bacterium | reverse complement strand
GTAACGATCGGGCCGGTTCAGAGTAATGGTAGCTACCGGACCCTGTACCGTGTAGATCAGTGTTTTATCGCCCATGCTCCGTTACCGGGACTGAACGACCAGGAAAAACGCCGCAGCCGTGCCGATGATGAAGGTCGAGACCCACGAGACATCGACGAGGGCGCCCGGCCAGTGACTAAGGATGGCGATGCTGTCGATGGCCCCGATAACCACCCCGAGAGGCTCCTGCCATCGCCTCTTCAGGCGTCCCTCTCGAAGAGCCTGAACCAAGTTGAAATACGGGACAAGACCGGGAAACAGGACGCAAACCAAGAGGATGAGCGTGAACCAGCCCCAGTTGCCTTGAATGGCATGGTTGTAGAGGAGGACCGCGTTGAACCCGGTTACGCTACAAAAGATCACTCCGACCAGGTGGTCGACCCGAACGTGCTCGTCCTGGCGGGGTCGCTCCTTCATCTGGGATCTGCCCTCAAGCAACCAAGACTTCACGCGACATGCGTACCAGCGGGATCACTGGAGTCCCCCAACTGCTCACAGAAGCGACGTGCGCTCGCTTACCTACGCGGCCTCAGCGAAACTGGTGATGATGTACGTCCCACTTTTCGGGTCTCGCTTCAGCTCGATAATATTATGTTTAGCGGCATCTTCCAGCAGCTTGGAAAAGGTACTGTACCCGTAATACCCTTCGTTGAAGGAGGGCCGCTTGCGGATCATCGTCTGCTTGACCATCGAGCCCCAGAGCACCTCTTTATTCTCCCGCAGAAGAGCCTGGATAGAGTCTCCCAGAAGCTCGAACGCCTCCACCTTCTTCTCGGGCAGACCGGAAAGGACGGGCGGTTTCTTGGGATGGCGGATCAGATCTTCGTAGTAGATAAATTCGTCACAGTTGTCCACTAACAGCTCCGAAACCGAATTCTTGACGCCGAGGCCAATGACCTCCTTGTTGTTCTCACGCAACTTGGAGACCAAAGGCGAAAAATCGCTATCGCCAGAGACAATGACAAAGGTGTCGAGATGCTCCTTCGAGTAGGCCATATCCATGGCATCCACCGCCAGCCGGATGTCGGCACTGTTCTTGCCGCTGATTCGCTTCTGCGGGATGTCGATCAACTCAATGGCCGCCTCGTGAAGGGCCCGTTTATGCTCGGCGTAGCGTCCCCAATCGGCATAGGCTCGCTTCACCATGATCTTTCCCTTCTCCACGAGCCGCTAGAGCACGAGGCCGATCTCGAACTGCTTGTGCTTGGCCTCCTTGATCCCGATCGCGATATTCTCGAAGTCGATGAAGAGGGCGAGCCTCTTCTCTTCGTTCATTGATTCCCTTTCTGCTCGACGCCTCTCAGGCGGCGTTGATGATATAACGGATAATCTACGTTTTCGGCGCAGTATCCCTTTGGTTCAAGCCTAAATATGCCGTCTCTAACCTGTCAACAGGTTGCATCGGATTGAGTCCTTGCTGTTGGGAAACGCCGCCCCCCTGCTCAATCCAGCTCTTCGACCATTACCTGTTCTCACTGGATTGTCCCTTTTCATTTCTGATGAGAAGCCGCCATGCCTCTTCCGACCCAACGCTCCATTACCATGGTCGCAAGGCCTTGCCGGCTTGAGCGGCTTGCGATCAGCCACGCCGCCGCAAGCGCTATGTACGCAATGGCATACAGGTAGCGGAAGAGAGGATCCGTAAACAACAGTTGCGTGGCGAAGAGGACGAAGATGAGGCCGGCCTCCGCCAGCGAGAATGAAAGATTAGCCAGCACGGCAACCGCGAAGAACGATTGAGCTGCTGTCAGGAATATCTCCTCTGTCTGCCTGGCATCGAGGCGCATGGCGCCAAGATGGCCGGCAGAAATGTTGTAGGCGAGGGGGAGCGTACCGATCAGGAGGGTCCATTGATTGACCTTGGACGATACAAGCGTCCCGATGCTGGCTCCGGGGTTTCCGCGAAGCGCGAAGACGATCGCTACAATGAACTCTGGCGACTCGGAGGCCAGCGGCGCCAGCCACTGCACCAGTAGAAATTCCTCAATCGCGAATCTCCGGCCGGTGGCCAGCAGGCCTTCGGCGAAGGGCGCGGCCGAGAGATAGATGCCGAGCCCGGCATAGACGAACATCGCGATGGTAGCCAACCGACGCAGCGTCGGCCGCATCTGCATCAATAGTTCTCCGACCCCTCCGTCCAGTTCAGGCTCGACAACGTTCGCCTTCGAGGCCGAAATCATGTACGACACAAAGATCGCCAACAGGACGGTTGAATCGAGCGCCGAGAGGGTCCCTTTCAGGGGAATCATAAAGCTATAGGTGGTAGCGAGCACAAGATGAAGGAGTTCGATGGAGTGAGAACGGTCGAGGACGACCTGCCGATGTCGGGTCTTGAGCCAGAATGTCGCGACAACGGAGGCCCACCCAAGGCCGATCAGCAGACGATTTGCGCCGGTCATGTTGGCAGTGGCGTAGGAGGTGTAGGTCGGGTCCTTGCCGGCAGACCAGGCAAAGTAGATATCCACCGCATATTCCGGAAGTACGGCGATCAGCGCGAGAAAGGCCAGCGCAAGCGCCTGCGGGATATCAACTTGTGCCACCTCCGCCGCCCAGGAGAGAATGAACGCCGCCCCAAAGATGGCCAATCCGGCGCCCACCGCCTCCCACTGAGGCGGCAGGTGAACGCCAAAGAGCCGGATACCTATCCACTGAAGGGGCAAAAGGATGGCAATGATCAACCGCAACGCTGTGCTCATCGCCTGGGTCCCACTTGGGCTCCAGGACCCATCCAGAGGCTCATCCGACTTCCTGGTCCCTCGCCATGTCTCGCTTCCGCCGCTGCCGCCGATAATGATCGAGTTTGATCCATCTGAAGAGCGGCTCCCGATACAGATAGAGCAGCAGGAGCGCCCCGGACAGGAGGAAAACAAGGGTAAGGAAACTGCCGTAGTGAGCGGTGCGGACCTGTCCTCCCTGCATAGAAAGGAGCCAGGTACCGGGGATACGGCCCACGGTGCTCAGCAGGAAGAACGCGCTAAACGGCAGGGGGCTGGCACCAAGGATGTAGCACAAGAAGTCTTTCGGGAAGCCGGGGATAAGAAAGAGGAGGAAGGTGATCAACTTACCCTGGGTCCGCGTGAGGAAGAAGAACATTTCGTACGTCTCGGCTGTGACGAACCAGTGAGCGAAACGGTGGCCCAGCCAACGACCTAGTCCGAAGGCGAGGCAGGAGCCGATGGTCAGGCCGATCGAGGAATAGATGAGACCAGGTAGCGTCCCGAAGAGATATCCGCCGATGACGCCCGTCGCCTCACCGGGGATCGGCGCGACAATGACCTGGAGGGCCTGGAGTCCGATGAACACGAGAGGTCCCCACGGTCCGGCCTGTTTGACGTACCGGGCTAAATTCTGTTCATTGAGGAAGAGCTCAATCCACTCCCAGTACCCTCGCAGATCGAGCCAATCGTTGAGCAGAGCATAGACGGATGCCAAGCCGGCCACGACCACGAGGACCGCGGCAATGATCACAGTTTTCTTCATCGACGAACGTTGCTCGAGTAATGTGGGCAACACGGAACTAGCTGCGGCGTCCGACAGGGAGCAGTCGAACCTGGCCTGCCTGAGTCAGGACTCGCCTCGCCTCGTCAAGCCGATCAGGCCGCGCGCATGACTCGGCACAGAGCCCCGCCTGTGAACGTAATGAAATGAGACGGCGCGGCGCGGAGATTAACGTGGAATGATCGGGGTGCAGTATCGTCATATTTTATAATGTTCTTACCTGTTAAGCCACGCTACTGTCAAGAAAAATCCTCCTCACCTGCCTCAGGACTGACCGGCGCCGGCCGTTTCGGCTCAGAACCGATAGGCTTGCCACCTTGACATTGCGGGACTCGTGGCTTATTCTACTGCATGCGGCTGAGCCGAACCAGCTTGAGCCAACGAGCGTACGGCAGCAGAGGCGTGCCGTTATCGGTCCTCTTCTGGTGAGGTTGGTCGAAAAGGAGGTGGCATTTGTGCCGATTTACGAATACGAGTGCGAAGTCTGTCATCACAGGTTCGAGGTAATCCAAAAGATCTCGGATAAGCCGATTAAAAAGTGCGTGTTATGCCAGGGAAAAGTCTATAAAGTTCTCTCCGCCCCCGGGCTGCTCTTTAAGGGATCGGGGTGGTACGTGACTGATTATGCCAACCCCGAGCGAAAAAGGGCCGTCGAAGCGGAGAAGAAAGCGGCCTCGGCCGATGGCAGAAGCACGAAGGCTGAGGGCAAGGAGTCGAAGAAGAGCGGGACTCATTAGCCATCAGAATCGCCAGTCTTATGCGTAGCGCTCGATTGGCTTATTCGGGCGCGTGACGCTACATGGCATCAATAAACTCCAATGCAGGCGTGGATGCGAGTTCGCCTTCCGCCTCTAACAGCGTGAAAAAACGGTGGAGCCCGTCGAGATGTCGTGGGGTCAGGTCGAAGGAGAGGCGCTCCTTCAGATAGATTGCGCAGGCGTCTCGGTCCAGCCCAACCCGTTGACAGACTGTCGCGCAGATCTCATCAAGTCGAGCGAGGCTGTAGCGCTTGGAACTGAGCAGGGCGCGATGAAGCCGATGGATCTCTTCCCGATGATCGCGATAGAAGTCCCGGCGCACCGCCCAGACGGCAAAGACAAACGGCAGACCCGTCAATCTCTTCCATCCCTGGCCCAAATCAAGAGTGAAGGGGAGTTGTCCCCTTGCCCGGAGCGCCGGATCGCCGATCATCAAGACCCCGGCGACATCCTCCGGAAGCGAATCGATCGTCTCCACCTTAGCAGGTAGAAACCGCGGTCTTATCCCGTACGCCTTCGCGAGTAGAAGCTTCAACAGGAAGACCGATGTAAGGGAATCCCTGCTCAGGTAGACCGGTCTCCCATCCAGGTCGGATAGCTTTACCCGACTCAAAAACAAGACACTTTCCGCCGGGCCATCCGAGCCGATCGCCAGGTCCTGAAGGAGCAGATACCTGTCCGCATGGCGCGCATACTCGATGGCGGAGATAACCGACAGATCAAGATCCCCCGCCTGGAGCATACGGTTCAACTCGGCAGGCGTCCCGTCAACGATCCGGCATTCGACCGGAATCGCGCCCTGCTCGATCCCGTAATACACCGGCTCACAATTGATATAGGCTACCTTCCCTAATGACGGTTTCACCGCGTAACCCCCTCGCGTTGATACAGGATCTTGCCTTCTACCATACTCAAGACAACTGAGCCATCCGTGGCCTGATTGAGGACTGATCCATACGGGTCGGTATCGTCGAGATGATCGATGCCCAGGACAGTGAGGTCCGCGCGCTTACCGGGCGCAAGCGACCCGATGGTATCGGCCATTCCAAGCGCAGTAGCCCCGCCGAGCGTTGCCATTGTCACGAGTTGCTGTGCTGTGATCGCCCCGCCATAGAGCCGGTGTGCAAATCGCATCTCGTCCCAGAGGCTCAGTGTCTCGTTGCTGGCCAGCGAATCGGTCCCCAGGCCGACCCGCAGCGATGCCGCAAGGCATCTGGGCAGCGGCGCAGTCCCCACCATAAGGTAGTGATTACTCCGAGGGCAAACGGCCAGCGCCACTCCACGCTGTCGCAGTACCTGGATATCAGAGATCCCAACATGAACCAGATGGACGGCCAGTAGCCGATCCGACAGCAAGCCGACTCGGTCGAGGAACGCGACCGGGCTTTCGCCGCAGACCCGATGGGATGGCGAATGCCGGCCTACGACGGGCAGCAACTTGGCGGCGATCGGCCCGAGTCCCAACCCGATATATGTTACCTCCTCAGGCGATTCCGCCACATGCATGGTCGCCGGCAGCCGCTGGCGCCGCAGCAGTTCGGCGCAGCGCAGCAGGAGCGGCTCGGACAGGCTGTACGGCGCGTGGGGCGACAGGCCGACCGACAACAGACTTTCACTCGTCTGGCGTTGAAGCGACCGCAGGGCCTGCTCGGCAGCATCGAGCCGTTCTGTAGCCTGCTCAGGGTGGGGTCCCAGAATCTCCTGAAAGATAACGCCCCGGAGCCCCGCTGCCTTGAGGGGGACGACGCTGCTGCCGGACGTCGTAATGTCGGCGACGCAGGTCACACCGCTCCGGAGCAGAGCCGTTGCGCCCAAGCGAACTGACGTGGCGAAGAACTCGTCATCTAACTCGGCGCGAAGATCGAGCAGGGCGATCGCCCATTCGGTAAACGATTTACCAAGGGGCAGACGGCCGTGCAGGCCCGTCAGCTCCAGGTGGGTATGAACATTGACCAGACCGGGAAGGAGGACCGTATTCCCGAGATCGTCGTGAGGTTCTGTTGCAAAATCTCTGAGGAGCGCAGCCGCGTTGCCGACCGCGCAAATGGCCCCGTCGCGAATGAAGAGGCCGCCATCCAAAAGCGGAGGACCGGAAATCGGCAGTACAAGACGAGCGGTCAGAATCACAGCAGCCGCATTTCAGCTTTCAGTTGATCGCTGATGACTATGTGGGTGTCGTCTGACCGCCTCCGCCTGTTCGAGCTCCAGTGGGGTGTTGACGTTCACGAACCCGAGGAGGTACGGGTCCACCACCTTAAGGGCCGGCTCCTCGATAATCTTTACCCTGGCCTTTGGAAAAAATCGGACAATCTTCAGCACTGAGGCGTCGATATTCTCTTTAATGAGCGGGAGACACGACTTGGCGTATACAGCATGCAGCGGCTGCAATTCACCTTTCACACGTGGCACCACCGCATCCCAACCTTCGGCCTCGCTGACCAGGAGCTTGATCAGATCGGCGTTGAGAAAAGGCATATCGCAGGCAACAAAGAAACACCTAGGGTGACTCGCAGCGCTCAGCCCCGTATAGATCCCGCCGAGCGAGCCGGAGTCGGGGATCAGATCGGGGATGACCTTGACACCAAGGTAGGCGTAGCGCGGGGGGTCATTAGCAATGATCAAAACCTCCGAAAAGAGCGTCCTCAGGCAGTCCACCGTCGTCTCGATCAGTCGCTTGCCCCCGAATTCGATAAAGGCCTTGTTGAAACCCATCCGCGAGGACTTGCCGCCCGCCAACACAATACCCGTCACCTTTAGGCTTCGTCCTCTACTTCCCCAGGCTCTTCCAGGGTATCGAGGTCGGTCACCTCCAATTTCTCTATCTCCTCGCCCGATTCGGCGAGCAACTCCACCGGGGTCTCCTCCAACTCGCCCCCCTCCTTTTCCTCTTCTTCCTTCTCGACAAGTTCCTCCTCGCTAAGGGTGTCCCCAACGGAGAGGCTTCGGAACCAGGTAGCCCCAGCCTCTGGGCCCACCAGTTCCACTGCCCCTGCACCCTCTACCAGCTTCATTTCATAGGCCAGCTTTCCGGCGCCTATTTCCTCCAGAGCAATATACGTCGGCTTAATGCTCTTCGGAACGATCAGGTGCTCCCCACCGCGCATCAACTGCTTCGCGCGCTTGGCGGCGATGATCACCAGGCGATATTTGCTGTCCACGTGCGTCAAGAGTTGTTCTAAGGGAAAGAGCGGCATATCCAAAATCCTCCCTACCTCAGTCGATTCCCAGATCCAGAAAGGAGAGATCCACTCGATCTCTTCGGGATCGTTCGGCAGTGATAATGCAGCAAAGCTGCTTGACGGCCTTTTCGAAGATATCATTTACGACAATATACTGGTAATGCCGGTAGTGATGCAGTTCCTCTCTGGCCATGGCCAGGCGACGGCGAATCTCTTCCTCCGAGTCGGTTCGCCGCTGCCGCAGCCTGGTTTCCAGGAGATCGAAGGTAGGGGGAACGACAAAAACAAATACCCCCGTGTGGTAGTCCTGTCTGAGCCTGGCTGCCCCCTGCGTGTCGATATCAAGGATGACATCAAGGCCTTCCGCAAACTGTTTCTCCAGCAGCGGGCGGCTGGTCCCATACAGGTGGCCATGTACGTACGCCCACTCTGCGAATTCGCCCGCCTCGATCATCTTTCGGAAGATAGGCTCGTTCACGAAGTGATAGTCGCGTCCATCCTGTTCGTCCGGCCTGGGCGCACGGGTCGTATAGGAGACGGAGTGAATCAGGTGGGGCAACCGCCGTGCGGCCTCCCGACACAAGGAGGTCTTCCCCGCCCCTGAAGGGGCCGACACGACCACCATCAACCTCTGCCGATTCATTCTCTTCGCAAGCCCTTGTCCGGTCGATCGGACAGCGCATCGGCCTCGAACCGCTGGGCGATCGTCTCGGTCTGGATGGCCGACAGTACGACATGGTCGCTATCGGTCACGATGATGGACCGGGTACGCCTGCCGTTGGTCGCATCAACCAGCTTACCGGCCTGCTTGGCCTCATCCTTCAATCGCTTCATTGGGGCCGAACCGGGATCGACAATGGCGATGACCCTGGCAACCGCCACCATATTTCCGAACCCGACGTTCAGCAGCTTTGCGGCCACTATATTCGTCCCTTCTTACTCGACGTTCTGAACCTGCTCCCGGAGCTGTTCCAGAATACTTTTTAATGTAATGACATCGTGCGAGGTCTTGGCATCGTTCGCCTTGGCGCCGATAGTGTTCGTCTCGCGTTGCATCTCTTGCAAGAGAAACTCCATCCGCCGACCATGCGGACCCTGTTGCTGGATGAGGTCCCGGAACTGTCGGAGATGGCTTGTAACCCGCGTGATCTCTTCCGTGATATCCGAACGCTCAGCCAGGATTGCGACCTCCTGTTCAAGCCGCCCGGGATCAACCGAATGCTCCTCCAGCAGGCGCTGGAGCCGAAGCTCCAGACGACGCTTGTAGTTCTGCACCACGTCCGGCGCGCGGGCGACAATCGTCGCCACGATCGCCTCGACCAGGTCCAGGTGGCCGAGCAGGGCAGCCTCGAGCGCCTTTCCCTCCTCCCGCCGCATCTCAGCGAGAGCATTCATCGCTCCTTCAAGCGCAGTCGAGACCGCCGGCCAGTCGGCATCCGCCTCTCCGGGTTTCTCTCCTTCCAGATCAAACAGATCCGATCGGGAAAGCAACAGTTCCAGCGTCACCTCTCCCGTAAGGCCGAGTTCCGACTGGAGCGTCTTGACGGCATCGAGATACGCATAGGCCAGTGGACGATTTATACGCAGCGTGCAGGACTGCTCATCCGTCAACTCCTCAAGCACCGTTACGTCGAACCGCCCTCTGGCGAAGCGTCCCTGCAGGGTCTTCAGGATCTGTAACTCCAGGGCGCTAAGCCGCTTGGGGATCCGGGCACGGGTCTCCAGATACCGATGGTTCACCGACTGTAGTTCGCATACGTATCGCCTCGAAGAGGTGACACACTCCCCTTGCCCGAACCCGGTCATACTGTTCAGCATCTCGTTATCGCCTCGGTAACGTTCGTATGAGGATTGCCACAATCCAGAGGGGTGGGCGCGAAGAGGGACCGCACGGAAATATCCTGACATAATAATTTAGCGATAATCGTCGGCTCTGTCAAATCAAATCCTCAACGAGATGCGCTAAACGGTGCATAGTTCTACATTATTCATGACGGTCTGTGTACTCATGAGGCGCTCCTTGGTCCCTCTCCCGGAGAATCCATCACAGCCACTTTTACGGCCGTTCCCACATATGTCACCTTCGTGGCCGTGAACGTAACGGCAGGGAGGACGAGAAACTTCTTCGGGTCTGTGTGCTCGTAACTGTCTGTAGCCATTTTCATATCGAGGACTGCGTTGGCGCCCATCCGGAGTGCTTGCTTAATGAGGCTGTGCATCGCCTCCCGCTCGGCCAGCTTCCGCTCGTCATCGTTAGAGGCGGGTATGCGCGAGGTCCCCGTTACGGGACCCAGTACCTGCTCTGTCGCCCTGTCGGGAATGACATCCGAGGTTGCAATGGCCACTCGATTCTGGAAGTACTGGATCTCTTTATCTAAACTGATTGTTCTCCACTTGAGCTTATACGTGTAGAGAAAGGGCCACGCCAAACCAAATAAGGCCATCACGACAAAGATGATAGCGGCTACCGCAGCCATATTCGCCTCCTCTAGCTCTTCCCTTTAGGACCCGGTCTATGACGATTGAGCGGCAGCCGTGAATGGCTTGTGCGCCTTGTACAGCGACAACGTGCCGAATAGCGTCGCAAACCGGGCTGGTTCCGATACCTTCTCAAACCCGGCGTCCCGGAAGAGCGCAGGCAGGCGCCCCTTCACGTTGTCCGCAGTCCTTGCGAAACTGTCGCCAAGGCGCACTGAAAAAGCCAATATGCGCATCAGTAGGTTGTGGGGTCGCCCCCAGTCGGCAACGTGTAACTCGCCCCCCGGGCGCAGAACGCGAAAGACCTCCTGCAGCGTTCGAACCTTTTCGGATCGCGTCAGATGATGCAACATCAGGCTCGAGAGGACCCGATCGAACGCACTGTCGGCAAAAGGAATAGCAAAGCAGAAGGCCTGGACCAGAGTGATCTGCTCAGTATGCCTCCGAGCCTTTGACCTTGCAATGCCCAGCACGTTCATATCACCATCCAGGCCGACAGCCAATAGAGATTTTGATCTGCGTCTCACCAGCAGGAGCAGCGTGCCCGTACCGCATCCCATATCCAGGATCCGAGCGGTTTCGTCGATGCCTGCTTCATCCAGGAGGCGGTTCTTGAAGCTCATCTCGCGCGTAGTCAGGCGAACGAGGGGATCGTAGAGTGGGGTAAGAAAATTCCAGCCTAACGCCGGGACATATCCCGTCTTCTTATGATCCATCTGTACTCTCCACGTTCACTCCCTATAAGGCTGAGCCGCATATGATGCTGTGACCGATGCTCACAATGCGATGAACCGGCGAACATCGACTTCACGCGCACGTCACTTGCACTATCAATGCGGAACGGGGAGGATGTCAAGCGCTTTCTCAGATAACTGGTCGTCGTTCGACAGGTGACCCCATCGTCCGTTACTACCAAAACTGCTGGGTTGCGCCAGGGATTACAGATTTGGTTGTAAGTCGGTAGAATTTTGTGTATCATAAATTGGGCTTTTACCCAAGCACCGCAAGAGTGTAAGCGTGTTGTGAGAGTTGAAGGTTTTTTGGAGGAAGCATGTTCCGATGACAAATAGAATCAACAGTATTACAGCCAAAATTTCGTCCCAGAATACCGAGCAGTTAAAGGCTGCGCTGGCGGAGGTGTCGACGCTTGCCGACGTGTCTTTGGAAGAGAAGCGAGAGTTGGCGGCGGCAGTCTCCACCTCCTTCTATCGTGACCATGCCGGCGATGAGGAACTTGCGCAACTTATTGATCAGAGCGAGTCGGTCCTGGCCTCCCTGGGCGCAGAGATCGCCGAATGGATTATTGAGCAACTCGTTGAGGCCGATGCGGAATCGGCGGAGCATTTCGCCGGCGCCTTGGGACAGATCGGCGCGCCGGTCGTGGATCTGCTTCGTTCCTGGTTCGACACGAGCAGGCGCGACGACTACGCCCAGATCAACCTCCTGTTGGCGGCGGGACGTTTTACCGATCCGGCTATTGCGAGGATTCTGCCTGAGGCCTTGAGATGTGCGGATTCCGGCAACAAACAGGTGAAGTCCGCCGCCTTTTACTGTGTGGGGCGGATCTTTAACCGTATTGCCCCTGAGACGGTCAGTGACGCGGATCGATCGGTGCTGTTCGATACGCTGTTCGCCGGCCTCTCGGATCCGTCGCCTCTTGTCCGCAGGCACGCGGTGCGCGCGATCGGGAAAGGTGTCCGCAACTCCTATTTCACGCCGGAGCAGGTGGAGAAAAGTCACAACGCCTTCCGTGCCATCCTCGGGATGGATCACTTCGATTGGGACAATGCCTTTATTGTCCGCAGCGAAGCCGAATATCAACTTCACTACTGTCAACACAGCCTGGATGGGAGCGAGAGCCCGCCCAGGGGCAGATACTATCAGGATTTTTCGATAATTGAAAAGCGGGAGCTGTGCGCCAACACCTACTACTTCAAGGTGAACGCACCGCTTCTGGCCAAAAAAATACAGGCTGGGCAGTTTATCATTATGCGTCCCAACTATGACAGCGAGCGCATCCCGCTTTCCATCGCCGGATGGGACAGGGACAAGGGATATATCGAGATCGTCATCATGGCTGCGGGCAGGACGTCCACTGAGGCCACCCGAAAGAACGTAGGCGATAGCTTCAAGGATGTTGTCGGGCCGCTGGGCCAGCGCTCGCATGTGGCCAAATATGACGGCGCCTGTGTGGTGCTGGGCGGCGGCTACGGCACCGGCGCCGTCATCCCCACGGCGCGAGATTTGAGGCAGCTTGGCAATAAGGTCTACGGCGTGGTGGGCGCCCGTACGAAGGACCTGTTGATACTGGTGGACGAACTCAAAGCGGTGTGCGACGAAGTGTTCGTCACCACCAATGACGGGTCGGTTGGGATTCAAGGCTTCGTCACCCATGCGCTGGAACAGATCATGGCGAGAGAGAAGGTGTCCATGGTGCTGGCGGTCGGCCCCGTACCGATGATGATGGCCGTGGCCAGGATGACGGAGGGGAAGGGGATCGAAACTTGGGTCTCGCTGAACGCCATCATGGTGGACGGCACCGGAATGTGCGGTGCCTGCCGGGTGACGGTAGGCGGGAAAACCAGGTTCGCCTGCTACCACGGGCCCGATTTCAATGCGCATCAGGTGGACTTCAACGAGCTGATGAAACGCCAGCAGATGTTCGTAGAGCAAGAGAAGATCGCCTTTGAGGCGATGCAGCGATAAGGGAGAGGCGTCGAGATGGCAGAAGTAAGCAAGGGATTGAGCTCAAAGGAGCGGATGAAAAAGCCGCGCAACCACATGCCTTTGCATGAGGCAGGGCTGCGCATTCACACCTGGGAGGAGGTACCCGTCGGCTACTCGCAGGAACAGGCCATGGACGAGGCGATGCGGTGCATTCAGTGCAAGAAGCCTGAATGCGTACCCGCGTGTCCTGTGGGTATCAACATCCCCGCATTCATCAAATTGGTTGAGGAGGGGGATATCCCCGGCGCGGCGAAGAAGATTCGCGAGACCAACTTCCTTCCAGCCGCCTGCGGCCGTGTGTGTCCTCAGGACAAGCAGTGCGAAGCGGTGTGCGTGGTGGGCAAGAAGAACGATCCGGTGGGCATCGGCAACCTCGAGCGATATGTGGCGGACTACGAGCGGGAGCACAAGCTGGACCGGATTCCCGACATGCCGCCCCCCACCGGCAAGCGGGTGGCCGTCATCGGCTCCGGTCCTTCGGGGATGACCTGCGCCTACGAGCTGCGCACTCGCGGCCACGAGGTGACGGTGTTCGAGGCGTTCCACCGGGGCGGGGGTGTGATGGTGTACGGTATTCCGCGATTCCGCCTGCCATTGGAGGTCATCGACGAAGATCTTAAACTGCTTGAAGATATGGGGGTAGAGTTCGTCTACAATATGGTCATCGGTAAGATCCTCACCATCGACGACCTTCTGGAAAAGGAAGGGTTCGATGCGGTGTTCGTCGGCTCCGGCGCGGGCCTGCCAAGAATGTTGGGCATCCCCGGTGAAAATCTGAACGGCATCTATTCCGCGAACGAGTATCTCACCAGAATCTACCTGATGCACGCCAACGAGTTCCCACACTCTCCCACGCCCCTCTATCAGGGGAAGAAGATGGCGGTTATCGGCGCGGGCAACACCGCCATGGACGTGCTTCGCACCGGCAAGAGACTTGGGGCGGATGTCAGCTGTTACTACCGCCGCTCGCGAGAGGAGGCCCCGGCCAGGACAGAAGAGCTGGAGCACGCCGAGCAGGAGTTCGTCGACTTCAAGTGGCTCTCCAACCCTGTGGAGTTCATCGGCGACGAGCGCCATTTCGTCAAAGCCATCAGGTGCGAGATCATGAAGCTGTCCGAACCGGATGAGTCCGGCAGAAGAAAGCCTCTTCCCACCGGCGAGTATTTTATCGATGAGGTGGACACGGTGGTATTCTCATTGGGGTGCGATGTGAACCCGATCATCCCCAGCTTCACGCCTGAGCTCCGCACCAACAAGTGGGGCGTCGTGATGGTGGATCCTACGACCTACCATACCAGTAAGAAGGGGGTCTTTGCCGGCGGCGATGTCATTACCGGCGGCTCTACGGTGATTCTGGCCATGGGACAGGCGAAGCATGCCGCCAAACATATCCACGAATACCTTACGGGCCAGTTCAACTACGAGCTGAACATTCCTACCGACCCCAATGCCCCTGGCGTACAGTGGGAAGGGCGCTTCGCCAAGGCGAAGCGATAAGCGGAACGGCGCCCGGCCAGCAACGCTACACCTCAACAGATCAAGCTGGCCGAGCGCCTGCATGCGGATGGCCTCGCGCACCAACTCATCTGTTCGCTTCAGTCCCGCTCACCCGTAGTAGACCCCGGTTTGGCGCCACATGGGAGTAGGCTGTAATGTTGCACACGCGTGCCCGCCTGTTGATCTCGTGCCCTGACCGTCCCGGTATCGTTGCGGCCGTCTCGCACTGCCTGTTTGAACAAGGCGCCAATATTGTACACTCGGACCAGCACACCACCGACCCGGAGGGGGGCGTCTTCTTCATGCGGATCGAGTTTGACCTGCCTGAACTGAATCGCCGTATCGCTGAGCTGGAGAGAGCCTTTGAACCGGTCGCCCGCCGATTCCGAATGGATTGGAGGCTGGCGAACGCCGCCCGCGTCAAGCCGTTAGCCATCTTTGTTTCGAAGGAGGATCACTGTCTGCTGGAGCTGCTCTGGCGATGGAGGGCTCACGATATAGCCGCAGATATCGCGATGGTGGTGAGCAATCATCCCAACCTGCGCGAACCTGTAGAGGCCTACGGCATTCCCTTTCACCACATCGCGGTTACCCGGGAAAAACAACATCAGGCCGAGGCCGCACAGCTCCAACTGGTCGAAGGCAAGGTTGACCTGATCATCATGGCGCGGTACATGCGAATTCTCTCGCCATCTTTCATCCGCCGCTTTCCCAACCGGATTATCAACATCCACCACAGCTTCTTGCCGGCCTTTGTCGGGGCGGATCCCTATGCGCAGGCGCTCTCGCGAGGGGTCAAATTGATCGGCGCTACCGCGCATTACGCGACCGACGCGTTGGATGGCGGGCCGATCATTGAGCAGGATGTGGAACGCGTGGATCACCGCCACAATGTGGAGGACCTGAAGCGGATCGGCCGCCATGTAGAGCGGATGGTGCTGGCGCGGGCCGTCACCTGGCACCTGGAGGACAAGGTGCTGGTGCACGGCAACAAGACCGTGGTGTTTGCCTAGCGCTGAAGCTCAGCCGGCGCTGGTAAGCGATCGATCTGAAACGCAAAGTTAGGTTCCGATAATCTCGTTGAACCCCTCAATTACCTGGGCGACTTCTTCTGGAGATGCCCTTCCGATCACCTTCCCAATCCTTTCAACCGCAAGTGTCCGAATCTGGCTAATTTTCACCCACGATTGTTTCGGAAGTCCTTTGGCATGAAGTTCAAGCGTCAAGGGAAAGCCCGCGCGTTGAGGGTGGCTCGTGAGAGCAACAGCAATGACAGTTCCGGAACGTTCATTGAAAACATCCTGACTCAGAATCAAAACCGGACGTAGCCCTGCCTGTTCACGTCCCCGTCCCGGATTCAAGTCGGCCCAGCGGATCTCACCCCTCAGTATTCGGGCCATTCCACGAGATCCCCAGCAAGGCCCTCTTCCGCAAGCGCTTTCTCGAACGCCGGATCAAGTTTGGCACACTCTTGAGCGAGACGACTTCTCTCGAGCCGGGCGAGTTTCTCGGCGACTGCTTCCTCAATGGCCTGACTTCGACTGGGAAACACGTGTTTCTGAACCAGTTTGTCGAGACGATTAAGGGTTGACTCATCTAAAGAGATCGCAACCTTGGACCTTCCCATGGTTCACCTCTCGGTATGACAATACTTCATACCAGCATAGGTGTCAAGGTAACATCTGTGTGGAACCTAACGTGCGGTTTGAGGCGCGTGGCGTGCCCGCATCGCCTTCACTCTGTAGGTCGACGATCACTCCAGACGGAACTTCTCCTTCCACAGCGTTCTCACCCGATCCAAATCCGCGCGGGCCAATCTTCCGATACGGACCCTGAGGAGAGGCTTTTCCACCGTGACCAAACGAGACAGCCGGATTGTAGGTAGATGGCTTCTCCAGACCGGCTTCCTGCCAGTTGGTCACCGGCAGGTCGAGGAAACCGTGATGCGGGACAGAGGTGATTCGACAGATGAGGCAATCGGGACCGAGGTCCATCAACACCAGAACAGGTCTGGTCTTGGCCCCTTGCCCGGAGGTGAAAGGAAAAACACAGACTTACACGTCGCCGAGTTCAACGGTACTTGTCATAGACGGCGTCTTCCTCTGAGTCATCACTCAGAAACTGCTCATAGGCCGCCTTGCGCCATGTGGTGTACTCGGGATCCCTGTCCATAACAACCACAATCGTCACCTTTCCCCTTGACGGCAAGGCGGCGGCAATCTCTGGAGGTATGCTCAGAGTGGGACCGCCAGTCAATTCGGTTTCAAATTCTATCGTTTTGCTCGTGGCTTCAACATATCCTGCGAGGATATCCTTGTCAATACGGCGATTCTTCCGTGGAATATCTGCGTTCAACGGGCCGCGAGTGAGGTCAACCAAAGACGCGGCAGCTCCCGCGGCTCCGTTGGAACGCGCTGTTAAGCGACGTTCTGCATCCTATTGGCGAAGTCGCGACCAGACGTCGGTGGCGGAAGTGGTTTGCCATCCTTTTTATACAGCGCAATGGCTTCTTCGACGATGTGGCAGAGCTCGTCAAATACCGCCTTTTCATCCGATCCGTGGCAGCCTCCATAGATGAGACCCGGAGAGCTTCCGACGTAGCATTGGTCTTCCTCCGACCATTCAACAATCTTCGCGTATCGCGCACTGTCCTTCATGTCTTTGACTCCTCAATCGCACGGCGGACCGCCCGAACCTGGTAGTGCTTTGCTTCATCACCCGGGGCGCCGGATATTGTGATCGGTTTCGTGACCTTCGGGTGCACAAAGTTCCGATGGCTCCCCTTGCCACCCCGATCGATGAAACCTGACCTTTCCAAATTGGAGATCAGTTCTCGAATTTTGGGCGGCATGTGGTCACGGTCCTCAATTGCGTCGCACGCACGGTATCAGCGGCGCGTGAAGCGCGTCCGCTGCATGCCGTTGTTCGCATTTCAGTCTGCTGCCCATCGGTACTCAAAGTCTTCCGCTTCCAGCATGAGGGCAGCGTCGAGGCGCGCCTTCATCTCTTTGCCGCCCGGCATCAACGGCAGCATGTTGAAATTGTTGTGAATGGCAAAGTTGATACCGGCAAGACACGTCTCCGCCTTTATCCAGTTCTGCGGGCTAAACACCCGATTCGCAGGTTGTGGCTTGTTCGCGGCTGCCTCAAGTGCCATATTGAGACTGATTCCCGCAATCTTGACAATGTCGTCGGCCCCGTCGGTAATGTCGTCGCGAGCTTAGATTGGGTCGCGGAGGTGTATATTGCGCAGATACCATGCGACAAACCGCTGCCCGTCGTTGGCAAAGTTCTGTTGGTAGTAGTCCTGCGCTATATCGGTCGTTATCTGCGCGTAGTTGTAGGTCTCCCGTCATGCGAACTATTATGTAAGCTGTCTGTCTCGACCAGCCGTTGTTGAGGCTGGCCCAAACTCTATAACCTTTTCCGGCACTTAACAAGAATTTTGTCTGAATGTGGACGACGGCCAACATTGCACCTGCTTCTAACAGATGGGTGGCAAAGGAATGGCGAAGGACATGACCCGGAAGGGTGCCACTATAGGACTGGCCAGAAGCGGGCAGGAGGTGCTACCTTAGTGGTGACTTTCTCAATGGGAGTGTGCGAATGCAGAAACCTCTTCTGACAGCCATCGGCAAGGAACTGTCCGTTCGCTCGACGAAGGCGGCGGCGACAGGGGAAGGCGTCCTCGATGAGCGTACGTTCAACACGATAGAAGTCGACCGGCTGTTCGACGCCGTCAATTACGCCGACACCATCGCTGGGCAAGCGACGCTGTACCGCTCGTTAGCCCACCCGTTGAATTCGATCGAGGCCATCACGGCCAAGCAGGATGCGGTCAAAGAGCTGGACTCGAACGCCGATCTGAGAGCGCGCATCGAGGCGCTGGTGCATCATGCCGCGAAACAGGAGGAGGAATTTTACCGTCTGCTATTTGGGACCTTTGTCGGCGGCTTTGGGGATCCCAAGGGCAAAATGGAGACGGGAGGTTACGGGCACAAAACGTACCGGCAAGGAACGGAACTCATGCTCGGGCTCGTCAAGAGCGCTCAGGGTCTGCCGACACCTGAAAGCCCCTATCTGCGCGCACGTCTTGACGCGCTCAAGGCGTTTGGCTCCACACGATCGTACGCCTTGATGGAAGGTCCTGCCTACCTGACGGAGAGGGCAATCCGGACGAAGACTGAAAAATGGCTGTTGACCCCTGCCATCAAATTCAGACCGACCCTCTTCAAGCCACGACTGATCGTCGCGCTCGTGATTGCAATGGGTCTTTTCCTGTACTACGCCCCCGCGCTGGGAATCTCCCCGTACGCGATGCCCGCCGTGATGGTGTTCTTACTCCCCTCATTCCTGCTGTATGGACCTGTCGTCGGAGGTTTTGACAGAGACAGTATTATCTATCCCTTGCGGGATGGCTATAGAGACTCGCGCGATGTTCAGCGGGCGTTAGAGGCATTAGGACAGATCGATGAATTGCTTTCTTTTCATCGTTATGCCAAAGCGTTCGGGAGTTCGACTGTGTTACCGACACTCATCGATTCAGAGCGGCACGCTCTGGTCGTGAAAACGGTCAGGAACCCTATCCTGGGAAAAGGGAATACGGATTACGTGCCTAACGATATCGATCTGAACGGGACTCGAATTACGTTT
>JAGWQH010000073.1 GCA_028870115.1 Candidatus Methylomirabilota bacterium | reverse complement strand
TGCAGCCGGGAAAGCGAAGAAGGTCGCCTTGACCGCCTGTATGCGGAAGCTGCTGACCATTCTGAATGCGATGCTCAAACATCAGACCCCGTGGACCATAAATATTGCGCGTAGCTCTTGACAACCAAGACAGTTGCTATCGCGACCAACCGTTGTCGAAGCTGGCCAAAACTCTATAACCTTTTCCGGCACTCAACAAGAAATTTGTCTGAAGGCGGACGACGGCAAAGGCTGCACCTATGTCAGCCTATCCGGTCTTCCGATAGTGACCCGCCCAAATCCAATCCGAGTCTTAAGCAGGGGTGTGGATTCCCCTACCCCCTTCGGTTCAACACGTGAGTGTAGATCATCGTCGTATGAGAGAGTATAGTTCCTTGACATATCGTAAGTCACAGATTAGATTATAAATAACTGCAAAATAAGGGCTTATAATACCCTTCCTGATCCTTGTCAGGTCTCTCAAACTGTAATTGATCTCCTCTGCCGTAGAGAGAGGGCGCCATGCAGAGCAATGCCCGACAGGAGCGATTTGAGGCCTTTTGGAAGAAGGTTGAACTGAAGGTCCATCGGCATCAAGTGATCAGGAACAACAGGTTCTGTATCTGGTTCAGTTGCGGGAAAGCCAATACCGCTCAAGTCATCCATTTCCTCGAACAGTTCGCAGTCTTTTCCAAGCATTTTGTCCCGATACAAGCCAAGCGAGTCGCCCGTGCAACCAACCTTGAAAGCGAAAAACTAGCGCGCCACATCCTCGTCAACGAATGCGGCGTGAGACTCGGCCCGGATAAGACCCCGGAGAACCAGGCGTTTAGAACGGAGTGGGCCCATATCGAGTGGTTGCGCCAGACCTGCGCGCCACTCAAACTGGATCCGGAGCGGTTGGGCGACTGGAGAACCGCCACCCCACCGACACGGCGCTTTCTGGTTGAGCTTGAGAAGGCGTATGGAAGCTTTGATTGGCGGATTGCCGGCGGCGCCAGTTACGGAATCGAGACGTGGGCGGCGTGGGGAATCGGGAAAGGCGAGGAGGCGGAATCCACAAATTTCTGGAAGCAACTGATCATCGGACTGAAGAGCTTCAATGAAACACAGCGTCTGCCGGATGGCCTGGAGCTGATCCCCCTCGGCTTTTTCGAGCATCACTTCGCGCTTGAAACGGGGCATGGGGAGAATGTGTACGGGGAGCTTCTGGAAACCTTTTCTCACCCCAAGTTCGATGAAGATAAGTTTATAGAGGGCGGGCGACGAGCGCTTGATGCCCTCTATATTTTCTGGGAAGGGCTTAACTCGGCCAGAAAGGCGCTCGCTTGAGGGGCGCAGGGGATTCTTCGATGAGGATCGCTGAAGGCGTGACACTCGTATCGCCGACTCTTGACGCAGAGCGAGCGCGCAGGATCATCAGGGAGGCGGAACCGTTCTTGACCGGGCAGCATCTGGCGTATCCCTCGGATCGCGATGGGACGCAGGTGCATCTCGATGCCTACTTCGCTACCGAAGCGATCGTGCAGTGCCCGGAATCTGTCTCATGGCTCATCGAAGACGTTATGCAATGGATGACAGTGAAGAACCTTCGACCTCATGTCATTTTTGCTCCGGGAACTGATCCGGTCCGGCGCTTCGTCGAGAAGCTTTCGAGAGCCGTCGATGCCAAGCCGGTCTATCTCGAGACGAAGCCCAGCGGACGATTCGGCGACATCATTGAGGGGAGCCTTCCCTCCGGCGAATCGGTGTTGACGTTCAATCTGACCAGTCTGACCGGCGGTCGGTGCATCGGATTTCGCCTGCCGGACGCGGCCGCTAAAAACGGCGGTCAGATCATCGGCACGGCCGCAATTGCCCTTGGGACCTCATCACTGAACGCGGAGCTTCGACGTAGATTCCCCGACAATCTCTACATCGCGTTCCACGTTGCCGTCACGAATCATAATCCGGATGCGTGCCCCGCGAATGCGTCTGCATTGCGTCCATGGCAAGAGGCGAGTGCCGAGATCATCGCTCGCCTCAGAGGATGAAGCGGCATGACTACTGCCTCGGTCAAAGATCATCTTACCTATCCGGCCCGTTTCCTGGATGGCGTCTCCGATGCCAGGCACATCATCGGTATGGGCAGGAGTTCGGGACGCAGCGATGAGGAGATTCAAAGAAGCCTCGAACTTCGCAGGGTGAGGTGGGCGTACTATACACTCGCCCTTGGCCGGCACGAGATCCATGACTCCGGCGAGACGGTGTCCATCCCGCGCTCGATCCGGAAAGCGGATTACGAGTTCGAACTCGCGCTCCTGCTCGATCTAGGCACCAAGGAGGGGTGGACCGAAGCAGAGGCAGAGGAGTTCCTGCGGGAGCATGGTCGCGTGACCATCCTCAACGACCTCTCCTGCCGGTGTCTGCAGGCCGAGGACGTTCAACTTGGGCTTGGCCCCGCGCGAAGCAAGTCGATCCTCGGGAAGGCGCTGGGGACACGGTTTGTACCGTATGCGGAGTTCGCGAAGCGGAACCCTCATATCATCCTCCGCGTGAACGGCGAGGTTCGTCTGGAAGCTCAAGCCTGTACCGACTCGACCTTATGGACATTTCCGAAAATCAGCGCCTACCTCTCTCAACAGCCCTTGATGCTCGACGCCGGAACGCTCATCGGCTCCGGGACCTTCGCCGGCGGCTCTATCGCCGAGACGTGCAGGAAGTACCCCTGGCTTGTAGAAGGGGATACGGTGGACACCGTGGAGATGGAAGTCGAGGGGATTGGGATCCTTACAAACAGCTTCGCTAGACGGGATTAGGAGAATGGACAGAGCACAGCGCGGACCAGGCGGCTTAAGCGAGGCGGAAAGGGATCTGCTCCTGGCAGAACTGTGGGGCACATTCACGTTAAAACTTGATCATGCGGCACTCGCAACTCAAAGCCTCCGGGAGACTGCCTATCTGTTCATGCGCGCCCTTCAGGGAGGTCCGGTAACCTACAAAAGTCACGATGTCGCTGATCCGAAGGCCCCTTCCAGTATGAAGACCGTTGCCATCCAACTCGGCAAGATGCCGGGAGCCGGTTATATCGCGCCGGTGGAGGGAATCGACCGGAGGGGCGAATCGCAGGTCTCGCACATCATTAACTGCTGCGGGGAGGGGATCCAGCACGTCGCGCTCCGCATTGAGGGGGGACCGATCGAAGCGTACCGTCGGATCACAGAGCAGTTGGGTGTCCGCTATACCACCCCCATCCTGTATGATGATCGCAGTCAGCTCTTGCAGATGTTCACCGGCTCGCTCTTCCGCTCGCCGAACCCGGCGGCGGGGCCCTTCCTCGAACTCAACCAACGCCTCGACCTGTTTGAACGTGATCCTACGCACTTCCACCATGCCACGGTTCAAGCGCTGTATCGGTGCCTGGAGGAGTTGCAAGCGGCCGGCAAACCGATCTGGGTCCTCGACTTCGACGCCATCCCGCCGGACTGGGACCCGTTCGCAGAATGAAAAGGGCGTGGAAGTAAAGCGCCCTCAGACCGGAGCCAAAACATGGCGCATGTGCCAAAGATGGTGAATCTGACGCGGATCGAACGGCGGATTCGAGCCGACTACCAAGCGCGTCTCAAGAATTGGCACTCCAGCGGACGCTCCCCAAAGAGCCTTTCGAGCTACAAGCTCGAGTTCGGTACAGAACTGCTGATGGAGTGTCCTCCAACCGCCATCGTCGAAAGCTCGACGATTCCCGCTCATTGTCCCTTGTTCAGAGCGCACGTCGTACAGCCAATGAAGGAGAATCGTTCTCTCAGGAGACGAGCCTTTCACGTAGCAGAGAAGACCACGCCCGGCTCCTTCGTCCCTATCCTTTCGAGCGACGATGTGGCCATTTGGGTCTGCAATGGGGATTTCGAGGAAGCCGGGAAGTGGCAATCCCCCGCTCGTCATGCCGACTGCCATGAGCTCTACTTTGTCCATCGGGCCCAACACCCCCTCAGCCTCATTACTGACTTCGGGCTGCTCGAGGAGGTTCGGGAGGGCGATTTCTTTTTTCTGCCGCGCGGCACTACCTATTCGTTGCGCTTGGCTGGAAGGGTGTCCATCCTCCTCTACGAAATCCCGAAACGGCTGCTCCGCCCCTATGACTACTGGATGGGGGATCAGCAGCCCTGGCCCTTTTCACCGGCTGCGCCGGTTCCGCCGGAACCGACGCCTCTTGCCGAGCTTCGGCCGCCGCTCGGTCGTGAGGAGGCCACACAGGTTATCGTCAAAAGACGGCTGGGCAGCTTCACGTTACTCACATACGCAACGCCGCTCTTCGATGTCGTAGCCTGGGAGGGAGAGGTGTGGCCCTTCATCCTTCGGCTCAACGATCTGGTGGCACTGTCTTCGCCAAACGTGCACCTCGATCCGAAGAAGCTTACGGTATTTGCGAGCGAGGATGAGGGCGTAGCGATGCAGGTGTTCCTCCCCCGCTGGATTCACAGCCTGCCGTACAACCATCTCAACTGGGTGGATGAAGTACTCTTTAATCATAAGGGGTACGGCGCGCGGCCCGAAATCACGGATGGATTCCTGACGGTCCACCCTGCCGGTCTGCCTCACGGCCCTGACCTCCGAACCCTGGCTAACACCGCTCGACAAGAGGCCCCCAAACCACATGATCTGCCATTTCGGGAGGAAGTGGCCGTGATGGTGGAATCCAGATCGTCATTCGTTGTTCTGGAGGATGCGGAGCGGGTGGAAGTCAAAGGGTATGACCAATCCTGGTACCAGCAGTCGATTGAGATATGCTGAATGCGGTGTCGTGAGGCGCTGGAAGAGACCATGATCCTATTCGGAGTAGGGACGAGGCTGGCTATCGCCGTTGGGCTTACCGCGCTGCTGATCGGCGCAGGAGGGACGACAATGAAATTAGAGAGTCAGGCATTTCAACCCGGTGACATGATTCCCCCGAAGTATACCTGTGATGGGCAAGACATCTCCCCACCGCTAAGCTGGTCTGACCCTCCGACCGGAACCACAAGCTTTGCCCTCATCTCGGACGATCCCGATGCGCCGATGGGGACGTGGGTCCACTGGGTGATCTGGAACATCCCGGCGAGTGTCCGCGCCGTTAAAGAGAATTTCCCCAAGACAGCGTCGCTGCCGAACGGGACCACACAGGGGACCACCGACTTCCGACGGGTTGGGTACGGCGGCCCCTGCCCGCCGTCCGGTACGCACCGGTATTTCTTCAAGCTGTACGCACTCGACACAACACTAAATCTGCCGTCCAGTACGACCAAGAAGGACCTGGAGAAAGCGATCCACAGTCACATCCTGGCGCAGACTGAACTGATGGGCACATATCGCCGGAGATAGAGATGGCCGCAGAGAGGGCCGTACTGCACTATCTCGTGCGGCATGGCGAGTCAAAATCCGAGCGTGAGGATCCGACTAAGCCGCTCAGCGATCACGGGCGCGAGGAGGTTATGCGCGTGGCCAGGCACGCTGCGTCCATTGGAGTGGAGGTCGCCGAAATCTGTCACTCAGACAGACTCCGGGCCCAGCAGACCGCCGAGATCATGGCCGAATATCTGGTACCGCGGTTCGGTATCCGGAAGGGCGAAGGTCTCGCGCCCGGCGACGACCCGGACAGAGTTCGCGCTCTGTTGGAGGCTGCTGGGGAGCCACTGATGCTTATAGGCCACCTGCCGCACCTGAGCCGCCTCATCTCGGCTCTGGTGCTGGGCAACAGTGAGACTGAGATCATCCGACCGGATACAGGCACAATGATCTGTCTCGTCAAGACCGATAGAGGCTTTCGGCTGCTGTGGGTTCTCACGCCTGAGCTGGCTCAGACGTAGGCCATCAGAATGAACGTCAAGACAAAAGAGCTGAGATCAGCGATAGGAAAACCATGAGAGCACTGCTCATCATGTTACTGGGTGGATGGATCGCCGGTACGTTGCTGATCGCGTTTGTGGCGACGCAGAATTTTCGCACGGTCGATCGGTTGCTGTCGACGCCTACTCCCGCGTTCTCGCACGCCATTACTCCCATCGCGCACGATGAGATCCGCAGTGTCCTGCGCTATCTCGTTTCGGAACTGAATCGACTATATTTCAACGTCTGGGGATTCACCCAACTTGTGCTCGGCGCGGCCGTCGTGGCTGCCGCCCTGGGGCTGAGGCCTGTGGACCGCACGGCGATTACTGTCGCCGGTACGATCTTGGCCATCGTCATCGTAGCGCTGCTGCTCAGTCAGTGGCTCCTAACGCTCGGTCGAAGTCTTGACTTCGTTCCCCATATCCCGGCTCCTCCTGCGCTAGTACGCTTCCGGCAACTCCACCTGGCTTATACCGCCCTCGATCTGCTTAAACTGACCCTCTGTATCTGGTTGCTGATTCGCTCTACTCGCCAAGCGAGCCCGGTCACTATAACACGCTGAATCGAAGGCGGTCGGCGAGACCCGCCACATGGGCCGTTTGGCTATCAGCGGGAAGGCGATTTTTCGGATGAGACGACGATGCCGCCTGCTCGCGCGCCAGCAGACAGGTCACTGAGAAAGAAAACGGCCTCTCAGAGATTCCTCCGAGAGGCCGTCACGGTTCAGAGTGGACGTAAGCCGACTAGGCTGCTCTGGTCACGTTGGCAGCTTGCTTGCCCTTTGGCCCATCCACGACGTCGAACTCCACAGCCTGCCCTTCATTGAGCGACCGGAAGCCGGATCCGGAAATCGCAGAATAATGTACGAATACGTCGTCGCCATCTTCTCGCGCGATAAACCCGTAACCTTTCGCATCGTTGAACCACTTTACAGTACCTGTAACTCGCATCAAACTCTCACCCCCTTCCATCTGAATTCTCGAGGCGATGCCTCGATAAACAAAAACCGCGAAAGCCTCATTCAGCAGCTTTCGCGGTTCTCGAAATTGCACAACAAAAGCGTGCTACGGAGTCGGTTGCATAGTAAAGGCAATGCATCGCGATGTCAAGAACTTTTTTGGACGTTTCTATCCAAAAAATCAAACTTTAACACATTATGAGTGAATTCTACCCACATTGGCGGTGAAGCAAAACATTATTGTACGCAGCATCTATGGACGGACAAAATTCCGGGATAGCTCGACTTCAGTTACCTTTCCCCCACGTTCGCTACTGATATTGACGTTGAACTGATCCGCGGGGTCCTGACTGAAAAGAATAAGGGTATTCAGGAGCTTGCCGGAGTCGATCTGAGAAACCTGCGCACCTCTACCTACTTTCTCCCGATAGAATTTGACGACTTGCTTGTACGGTGCGTTGATCTTAAAGTGAACCTTAACCCATCGCGTTCCTTCTCCTGCGCCGGACTGACGCGCGATGGTAGACGGAATCACCCCTGGATGAATCGGAAGGCCAACGTCGTCCTGAGCTAGAGCCTGTGAAGTAAGAAGCGGTAGGACCGAGAGCGCAAGCGCCAACAGCACGACCATCCGCCTGACCAATGGGATGCGATTGACCGCCTCACCAAAGAATGGCAGCGAAGGGTTAGTGACCAGGACCATCGATCTGGCAGCCCGTTCCAGCTCCGGCAAACCTGCCTTCTCTCCTACCAGACGATCTCTTGAGGATCGCCTTTGTAGACCGACCGGATCCAGGCAATGATCTTCCAGATCTGTTCATCTTTCAGAACTGCCCCGAAAACCGCCGGCATGGTCTGTCCCGGGTAGGTCCCCTTGATCACTTTAAAGAGGGTTTCGTCGTCACCTCCAAACTTCCAGCGACCTCCCAGCAGTGGCGTGGCCCCGGCCATCGCGCCGCCACCGCCTGAGCCATGACAGCCTGGACAGCCGGACTGCAGATACAATTGACGTCCTTCTGTGACTGCGTCTGCGTTGCCGGTGAACGGGTTGAGCTTTTTCGGTTTCTGCTGATCTACGGTTGCGGAGGCTTCCGATCCTTTCGGTTGCTGACCGTTTTCTACGGGCTTCGCCGGCTCTTGCTGGGCCTGAGCCGTGAGACTCTGGCCGCATCCCAACATCATAACGGTAAGAATCGATATGGCAAAAAGCGACTTTTTACGTCCCATAGTGACTTATCCTCGTTCGTATTAGGTGAGATTTGCTCTTTCGTCCTGTTTTAATAAGAGATAAGGGGATCGTCTCGATCGAAACGACGGTAAAAGACCTCCCCAGGCTTCTCTTCGACCTTTGAAAACTGCTCGCGTGCCAGGAGTGGTAGAAGGGGTACGCCGTAATCCTCCAGGATCTTTCTGATCTCGACATGCCGCTTACTGACCGCCTCCTCAAGATCCTTCTTAAGTGTCGTATCGCCTTCCCTCACCCCCATGGAAAACTCGAAGGTGAAGGGGCTCCCAGGTTCCCCGCCCTGAAGGAGGACTACCTCAAGAGGCGACGATCCATTCAATCGTTTCATAGCATAGCCGGCCATCGGCCCCCAATCCAGCATAACATCGATCTCACCGGCAACAAGGTCTCGGATGATCTTATCTGAACGCTCGTTCTTGGAGGTATCAAAGAGGCTGTAGCCAACAACGTTTGCTCTGATATCCCTATTGGCCAACGCCTCCGCCGGTGGGGTATTGATATAGACCCCGATCTTGAGCCGCTTCAGAATCGGGTCGTCGAGCGATTTGATTTGAAGTCCCCGATTCTTTGGATAGATAAGAACGTATGCCGACCGATAATAGGGCTTCGTCCAGAGAACCTGATCCCAACCCTGCGGGATCGAGATCATGACATCGCACAGTCCAGGTCGCAACGCTCTCCGGACCAACCCCCGCTGATGAGGCCACCAGAAGTAGGTGAGCTCTGCACCCAATTCCTTAGCGATCACGTCTGCAATCTTATTCTCAAACCCTTCTGATTTCTTATTGGAAAAGGGTAGATTGTCCGGATCGCCACAGACCTTCAGTTGTGTGATGTGACTCCCCAAGGCTTTGCCGACAAGGGGAAACAGCATCATCATAACAACGAATCCGCTGAGAATGACAACTTTTCGGTTCATCATACTTCCCTTAACTTAAGCCAGGCGATTTGTACAATGCTTAGGTGACTAGACAACAGAGAAATTATAGCATAAAAAACCGGCGCCGAAGCTGCAATCCTTCGGCGCCGGTATCAGGCATACTGTTTAGAGACCAAAAACGTAAAGCGTCCCGCCCCTGCTTGAGGCCTTAGGCAAGCCGGACAGGTAGGCGGCATTCACCCCGCCCAACGCAGCGGTCGGGTCGTCCGGCGGAAGATCGAGCGATACGGTGGCGCCGAACCACCCGCCGATCCCGGAGTACACAGCGACATACTGCTTACCGTCAGGCCCCTTGAAGGTCATCGGATTGCCGATGATCCCGGAACCGACCTTATGCTTCCACAGGAGCTTGCCATCTCTGGCATCAACCGCCTTGAACCAGCCGTCCATCGTGCCGTAGAAGACGACGTTCGTGGAGGTCGCGAGAGGTCCGCTCCATGGGGGTTGCTGCTCTTTGATATCCCATACCTTTTTCCCTTTGACGGCATCCCAGGCAATGACATCACCCCACCAGTTGTCCTTGCCCTCGTGGCCGTTAAACATCAGGACGTTGGCGCCCACATACGGAGCCCCTGCCGTATACTGAACCAGAACCCCCTCATAGTTCATGCACATATTGTTGACGGAGGCATAGAAGAGGTTCGTCACCGGGGAATAGGCAACAGGCACCTGGTTCTTACCACCCATCGCGCAGGGGCAGATATTCTTGGTGTCTACACCCTGTTTGGTTAATTTGTCGGGGTTGACGATCGGCCGTCCCGTCTTCAGGTCGATCCCCTTCGCCCAGTTGACATAAACGAACGGCTCGGCCGAGAGGAGTGTGCCGTTGGTGCGGTCAAGGGTGTAGACAAAGCCGTTCCTGTCGAAGTGAGTGAGCACCTTGTGCTTCTTGCCGCCGATCGTCTGCTCGGTCAGGACGGACTCATTGATCCCATCGTAGTCCCAGTTGTCCCACGGGGTCATCTGGTAGGCCCACTTGGCCATCCCGGTATCAGGATTGCGAGCCCAGATGGTCATCGACCACTTGTTGTCGCCGCCTTTCCGCGGGGCAGGATTCCAGGTCCCCGGGTTGCCGGTGCTGTAGTAGAGAAGATTCAACTCGGGATCGTACGACCAGTAACCCCAGGTGGTGCCACCGCCCTTCTTCCACTGCTCACCGGGCCAGCTCTTCGTTCCCTCGCCAAATCGTCCGTAATGCGGGTTGGCAGCGTTGAAGTCGGATGCAAGCAGGAGCTCATCATCGGGCCCCATGCTGCGGGCCTTCCAGACCTGCTTGCCGTCTTTGATACTGTAGGCCGCGATCCAGCCGCGAACCCCGAATTCGCCCCCGGCAACGCCGACGATATAGTTGTCGTGAATTACCATGCCGGCACCGGTATTGGTCTCACCCTTGGAAGGGTCGGCATTCCGAGTCTTCCAGATCTCCTTACCGGTCTTCGCATCGAGCGCAATGACGATGCCGTCGAGCGTCTGGTAAAGGATCTTGCCGTCCGCATAATTCAGGCCCCGATGAACCAGGTCGCAGCAGGCGACCGGAACCGCACGCGGATCGTGTTTGGCTGTGTACTTCCACTTGATTGGGGCCCCCTCCTTGGACAGGTCAAGCGCGAAGATATTATGCGAATTACCCGAAGAATAGGAGCTGTGGACATACATTGTGTCGCCGACAACCAGCGGACCTCCCTCTTGGCCGTTTAAGGTCCCCAGCGAGAATGACCAGGCAACTTTCAGGTTTTTTACGTTATCGGATGTAATCTGGTTCAGTCCGCTGTAGCGGGTCGCCGCATAATTCTTGCCCTGCTGCGCCCATTGGCCATCGTCTTTTTGCAACTTCACCAACTCGTCGTTGGCCGAGGCCATGGGCGCCGTCACGACAAGGCCCCCAACCAGGATCAGCAGACCCCCGATCAGTGACGTGCATCGTTTCACACTCATTGAATGCCTCCCTCTTCATTCGGTCCTGTTACTTCCCAGGAACTCTCTTTCAGAAAACCATCTCGCCCTTTTCTCAACTACGACTATTACCTCTACTTCACCTACGCCGGCTTTCAGGCATTGCAATCCACACACTCATTCGAGCAAGATGCAAAACTGTCTGTCACCCCTCCTTTCTTTTACCAAGTTACTTCGCGATTGGGCAGATCGATCAACGCCCTGTAATACGACACCTCACCGGATGAAGGAAAAAACACTGATGATGCCGTGCGACCCGTCCTGCAGATACGCGACCAGACCCTTTTCTTTGACAGCCGATAGTACAATCAGATCCTTTCTACCGGCGCCATTCAGATCAGCCACGGCAACGTCACGCACCTTCCCCTCAAGAGGGACCGTCTCCCACCCCCGCGCAAAGGTTCCGTCCTGACGGTCAAACGCCACGACTTGACTGGGAGGAAGGGACGACTCAACCCGAAACATTCCCACCTTTTTCGGATTCGTAAAGGTGAGAAGCTCTGTCCTGGCGTTACCCCACAGGGGCGACGCCTCGACCAGGACGCGCCGCGGCAGGATCTGCTGAACTGCGTACTCTTCAGGCGTGATCGCAATCCCCGACTTAAGCCCGTATTTCGCCTGAAGAGCCCGGTACGTGGGAATGTGGGAAAAGGCGAGGTGATCGACGTCCCCCAGATCCTCTTTGGCTTCCCAGGATGGCTTGCCCTCGCTCCCGTACGTCTTGACCCGCTGCTCGCTGATGACAGCAACCTCTGAAATCTGATCGCCAACGGCCTTGATCGGCGCAAATTCATAGAGATTCTTCACCTGGACCGGAAGGGTGAGGGGCCGCCCTTCAATGTACCGCCCGCCTTCCCAAGTCAGCCGGACGATCGGCCCTTCAAACGCGGTGAGTTCCCCCATCCGCTGACCGACCAGGATGGGCGTCTCAATGCCTGGACCAGTGACCACGCGAAGGAAATAGCCCAGATTATCGGCGATCCGGACGAGCTGGCCGCCTTGAAGCTCCAGGATAAAGGAATGAAGATCGTTCCGAGCCCCAGACAGGGCCGTCACAACAATCTGGGCATGGTCGGAGCCGTTAATCGTACCGACGTCAATGTGTAGGTGACGAATAAACCGGGGACTGCTCACCCTGGCAATTGGCGCCAGTCGCTGATTCTGCCACCGATAGACAATCACCTCGGAAGAGGTCATCCCAACGATCTCAGGCCGCTGATCCCCATCCAGATCTCCCACCGCCAGCGCGAGCAGCGGATCGGACAGCTCGAACGTGACGGACTCGCGTGAACCTTTATCGCCAGAACGCACCGCTTCGTTCTCACCCGCAGTCAGGAACGAAGGCGTCTCCGGCTCTCGCAACGCTCCCTGGGCACCAGGGCTCTTACGGGATGATACGATCTCTGAATGGGGGCCTTTCGGTTGCTCAGCGGTCCTCGAAGGCTCGGAGAGTTGACGCTCGGCATGGACGAAAGAAGGCCGTGACGCTCCCGAGGCTGCCTGCCCTGAACCAGACCGGAGGGTCGGCCTTGCCGGAGGTGAGGGGGCGGCTATAACCATCGGTCCACGTTCCGCCACCTCGACGCTCGCGACGGTCAACGGCGCGCCGGTGAAAACCGACATAACCTGCAGATTCAGAAACAGTCCCTGGAGACCGGGGGTGAGTTTGCCCAGAACGAGGAGCTGAACATGGGTCTTCTCCGCTAACAGCTTCAGCGTCGAAAGATCGCTGAATGATTCCACCCGCGAAGCATGCTCCCCCCCAAGGGCCGCCCTGAGAAGAGGATCCTCGATTACCATAAAGTGGCCGGTCTTGGCCAGCGCAATGGCCAGATCTTTTGTAACCGATTGGACATTCGCTTCCTTCACACCACCGGCATCGATAAGGGGAAGGGCAACCAATAGACGGTCTGAACTGACCCGGACCAGATCCTTGGCCCTAATGGTAGCTCCCTCCTCCCTGGAGACAATGGTAGCCTCCGAGAATCTCTCTTTCACTTCAACAACTCTGAGGACACCCAGCCTTTTATCTCGCCTCCCCAGCACCTCGCCGGTCACCGGGTGTTTGACCTCATCGCCTTCCCGGTAGACCTGCAATTCCATCCCCTGATACACCTGCTTGGCCCCCAGGTCGATCAGGACCCGGTCCCTTTCGACCCCGGTAACCGACCCGTGAACGGCCGGGAAGGCTTCGGTGAGCTTCGCGGCGGCCTCCTCAGCGGCTTGACCAAAGGCCGGCTCCAGAGCGTGAGCTTGAGGGGCAATGAGCGAGAGAGAGAAGGTGGCAGCAAGCGAAAGAAAGACCGGCCCGCGCCAGCCGCAGGAAGAGACAGCTCTTCCCGTTTTCCTGTTCGTTGCCAAATGGGTGGAAACCTTCATGCCCTTGAACGCGATCGGCACCAACTCGATTGCATCTAGGAGAGACCGTGCACGTCTCTTACGCCCCGGGAAGCCACACTATTCAGTCAGAGACGCCGTTTGACGCGGTGGAGATATAGCGCACTCGCGCGAGACCTGTCAAGCACTTTTTCTCTCAGAACGCGCCGTATTGAGAGGCTGAGTATTACGGAATCTTAGGTATCAGAAGGCGCGGCGGGCTGTCCGCTCGCTCTTCGCGTAGCAGCTCCTTACTTACAACCTTCCCTCCTGCAAAGCGAAAACGGACACGCGCCCTGCCGGTGTAATCAGTATCCTCTTCCTGCATCACCTTTTCACCAGTCTCATTGTAAGAGACCCAGACGTCCGATCGACCGTCCCCATTGGTGTCGTACTCTTCTCTGGCAAGACGGCCGTTCTCAAAGATGCGAATCAGGTCGTATCGCCCCTCGTATTTGGTATCAACCTCTTGCCGTTGAATAGCTCCTTCCCGAAGGTAGGTCACAACATCCATTTTCCCCTGCCGTCTGGTATCCTGTTGCCGCTTAACCGGCTTGTCGTTCTCGTACCAGTCGATCAGGTTTACGCGGCCAACTCCCTGCGTGTCCTCTTCTCGCCGGGAAAGCGCGCCCGCCTGGAAGAAATAAGTAACATTCGGCCGACCTTGGCCCAACGTATCCTCCTCCTGCTTGATGATCTGTCCGTTCTCATAGTAGGCCCAGACGTCAGGCCGTCCGGATCCCTTTCGAGCGGCCTCACGCCGGATCAGGCGCTCGTCCTTGTCGTAATACGACCAGCGGTCGATCCGCCCCGATCCGTTGGTATCCTCCTCGCGCCGCAAGAGCTTTCCCTCCTGGTAGTAGGAGAAGAGCGTTGGTCGACCGACCCCCTTTTTGTCCTCCTCATCCCGGATGAGCGCGCCGGCAGCATCATAATACGACCAGAGCGTGATCTTCCCATCACGTTTCAACGATTCCTCGGTCCGGACGACCTTCCCTTTTTCGTAAAAGATAAACCGATCGGCCCGGCCGTCGAAATCCAGGTCCTGCTCCGCCCTGATTGCGACTCCCTGCTGGTACGTAATCCAGACATCGGACTTGCCATCGCCGTTGGTGTCTTTCTCCGCCCTCTCTACCTGACGATCCGGAGACAGGTGATACCAGGCATCGGGCTTACCATCCTTATTCGTGTCCACGGCCTGGAGGATCGGGCGGCCATTCTGATAGGTAACCCATGTATCAATCCGCCCGGAACCGGCGCTATCGACCTCCTCCCGGATGACCTGCCCCTTTTCGTCATAGAAAGATCTGCTTGCCGGTTCGGCGCCTGTTGCAGGAGGAGCGGACGAGATGAGTAAGAAAAGAGCGAAAGGAAGGGACGCACATTTGGAGAGAGATTTCCAGGTTTGCAAAGGAGCCGTCACACCCTATCCCATATCAATTGAGCGCGAACTTCACGGGAAGCAGCACCCAGCTTTCCACCGACTTTCCAGCTTTTTTGGCAGGAAAAAACGCCCACTCCTTGACGGAGTCCACCGCTGCCCGGTCCAGGATCTCATACCCGGAGGATCGATCGACAGCAAGCCGCTCCACGCGACCATCCGCCCGAACCAGGACTCGCAGGAAGACCGTTCCTTCGTACCCTTTTTCTCGCGCCAAAAGAGGGTACTTGGGAAGCGGATTGATTCCATAGTTCGGGGCCGAGAACCGTCCTCCAGCCGTCCCACTTCCTGTCCAACCAGTTCCTCCGCCTGCCCCGCCATGAGGGGAACCAACAGTCACTGAAGGTGTCAGCGGCGCAGCCAACGCGGCGTCAAGCCGACCCGCTCCACCCCGACCGGCTGAGCCGGAGCCGACTTCGCCATCCCCGCCGGCACCAAGCGGAACCGGCCTCGCCGGCAGGCCACCTGCTGCAAAGACGCCCGGAGGGCTACCGCCCACTGCGTGTGAGCCATCGGCAGACATGCCGACCGCCTTTGGCTCGGCAACTCGCTCATCCACAGCTGGTGACTTGACCGATTCAACCGTCTGAGCCGCTGAAGACGGCACGGGTGCAGGAGGCGGAGACGCAACGCGAGGTTGGGCCTTCGCTTTCACGCTGATAGGCGGGGTTCCCTGCCTTGGCGCCGACTGTTGACCGGCTGGGGCGCGGACAAGGTGTCCCGACCCAACGGATGATTCAGAGCTTGCGCTTTCAATGAGAGTTACAACAAGAGGCCGCGGAGCTGATGGGGCCCTGGGAAGCCCAAAGCTGATAATCATCCAGGCCAGGATCAGATGGAACCCGGTAGAGCTGAGGAGAAATCGGCCCAACGGAATCGATCTGGCCTGCGATCCAACCAGCAACGACATGGCAGGATGAACGACATCGGGAGCCTGGCCGACCTCGGTATGGCCTCCTTGATGTCCAAGTGCGAAGGTATCCTTTGGAGCCATACAATAATTATAGCGGATACGCCCAAAGCAAGAGAAGAGTTTTTTCCTTACATCTGCCTCAGTGATCTTAGAATCGGTAACTGGCGCCGACCAGGACATTGATGGGCGGAGCCGGGTTCAGGAAGCGCTCGATTGGCTCTCCGACAGCCTTCGCGTTGGGAGCGAAGGTCCCAAACGTCTCATAGCGGTTGTTGGTCAGATTGTTGATCTTCACGAATCCCGCGAAGCGCCGCCAGTGGAGATCGAGGCCGGCGTTCAAGACTACATAGTCGTCGAGCTTCGGCTGGGTGTTTGACTCGTCGCCTCGGAGGAACTGGTCGCCGACGTAGCTCAGGTCAAGCGAAAGGGTCAGCCATCGGTACAAATGGTAGCGGAGCCCAGCATTCACCCGATGGTTTGGGGTCATGGGGATGTCATTCCCCGCGTCCACCTGCTGAGGAATACCTGGCGTCCGTGGCGAGGCGAGTTGGATGGTATTCCGAAATATCGCCCGGGTGAGTGCATAGTTCACGTACGGTTCCAGAACATTTCGAAAGATCCCGCGCAGACCGAATTCGATTCCTTGCCGTCTGGTGTTGCCGACGTTCTGGAAAAAGACCGTGAGCTTGGCTGGATCAGTTACCGAAAAGATGTCATCCCTGACGTCGGTCCGGTAGAGCGCAAGGCTCCCCTCCAACCAAGGCAGGGGGCGCGCTCGGAAGCCCACTTCGTAGTTGTTGGCCCGGACGGGACTGAGCTTGAAGAAACCGGTATCCGGGGCCACTCCCGCCTGCAAACCGACGCAAGGAGAGTCGGGTTGAGCGCAGGTCAACTCCAGGAATGCCGGCACTCGAAACCCTTGTGAATATGAGAAATAGAGCCCGTAGCTATCCGAAAGATTGTAGTTGATACCAGCCCTGGGGAGGACCCGACTAAACGAGGCTCTCCCCGAGGCCTTGCCCGGCTCTTCAGGACTTGAATCGGTGATATTGTGCCGCACATAGTCGGCTCGCAGCGCCCCAGTGAAGAACAGATTGTCACTGGACAGCAACAGACCGCGGCCCAGTTCGGCGGTATCCTGGATATAGGCCGCAACCGTATCCTGCTTATCGGAGAGGACGGAGGTAAGCGCCTTCTCCGGACATGCGTTATTCGGATCTTGCCCTGCGGCGAGCGCCCCCGCTTGACATTGCTGACGAGATTGATCGTTCTGCTCCTGGAACACCCGGATATCGACGTCGTGACGCGCACCCTCAGCCCCAAAGGTCAGGGTATTTTTACGCCCCCAGAAACGCCCCTCATGCGCCAGTTGAACCGTCCCACCGCCTGAGCGCGTGTCGTTAAACAAGCGGGTGTTTTCGCTGAGAAGACTCACGTTGAACTGCTCGGTGTCGAGCTTTCTGACGAACCCGTTGAGGGCAAGAGAGAAGCCCCCTCCGAGCCGCTGGTGGATGTTGAGAATACCCATGTGGAGATTTGGATTAAAGAAATCTCCCGCTGTAAAGTTCTGCGTTCGATCCATCTTCAGGATGCTCTCGGGCAATGTCCCGGACTGCGAAATCCTGTTGTTCTGAAACTGGTAGGAGAGGGTGATGTCGGTGCCGCCCTGACGGAATCCGAGCTTCCCGAAACCTTTCGAGAGGCGGCCGTCGGACTGATCCCTCCAGCCATCCTCATTGAACTGGCTGCCGGAAAAATAGTAGTCGATTGGCCCGGCGGTTCCGCTGATGCGCCCCTCAGCCTTTCGGCGCCCGAAGCTGCCGCCCGACATCTCGGGCACAATCTCCCGTTCCTCACCACCGCGTCGCGTGATAATGTTTATGGACCCAGCCAGGCTGTTCCTGCCGAAGACCGCCATCGGGCCGCGAATCAGCTCGACCCGTTCAATGTCGTCAAGCGGAAGCAGATCGAAATTGATCTCCTCGACGGCCGGTTCGTTTACCCGAACCCCGTCAATGAAGACGCTGATTCCCTGCGGGACGCCGGTCACCGAGGTCCCGGTAAAGCCTCGTAAGGAGAGATCAAACTGGATGGAGTTACCCTGTTGGTCGTTCAGATGCACCCCTGGAAGCTGCTGCATCACGTCCTGGAGAGTGAGCACTTGCGATCGCTCAATCTCGTCGCCCGTAATGACCTGGACGCTGGCAGGAATTTCCGCCAGTGGAAGCGGAACCTCGGCAAGGCGGGTCGGCGCGGTAACCACGATCTCCGGAAGCGGGACAATCTCAGGCTCTGCCTCCGCACCCTGAGCTTGCGCCTCGGCGGGGCTGAGAACGAGCCAGATCCCGAACACCGCCGCAGCACGAAGCCGATGCCATGGCATAGGGTGATCACACACCCTTACTTCAGAACCGAACCCTGACACCGCCGTGGACCAGCACGGGGGCGCCGATGGTGACGACGCCATCGGCCGTCTTGCCGGCCTCATACGTCCTGTCGAAGAGGTTTTCCACCGCCAGGAAAATTTCTCCCGCGGACAGCTTGGGGAGAGGGATCGGCCGCCAGAGCATGAGGTCCACCACAAAGTAGTCGCCGAGCTTCAGCGAATTGAGGTCATCCTCGAATTGGTCCCCGACAAATCGCCCCTGGACGTAAAAGTTGATGAGGGCCGGGTTGGTATAGCCCAGTTTCAAGGTAAACTGATGCCTCGGCACCTGGGCGATCCTTTTCCCCTCCAACTCCGGCTGGGTTGGAGCGCTTACGACTTGAGTGTTGTTATAGAGATAACTGCCTGAGAAGGTCCAACGCAGAAACGGACGATACTCCAACTCGGCCTCGATCCCTCTGATCCGCGTTCTGTCCAGGTTTTGCCGCTGGCGGCAGACGCCGCCGGCCGGGACAAAGCCGCAAGGATCTACGGTCGCCCCTTGACCGATTCCCTTGGTGACGTTGACGATCGGGTCCTTCACCTCGTTCCAAAAAGCGGTCAGCCGACTCAGAAGGTTACTCATAATGGCATAGTCCATCCCGACCTCTCCACCGATCAACCGTTCCGGATTCAGATCTGCGTTGGCTTCAGTAATGTCGTTCCGGACCCTGAATGGCCGAAAGAGTTCATTGATGGTCGGCGCTCGAAACCCCTTGTAAAACGAGCTTCTCAGTGAGAGTTGATCGGTAGCATGGTAGAGAAGAGCCACCTTGGGGCTAAAGGCGAACTCATCCCGATTGTCGAACTGGTTATCCCTGGTGATCGCCCCCGTCTGTTTATTCCTCTCAACACGAGCGGCATTGAAACTTTGCCAGGAGTCGAATCGGCCGGCAATCGTCACCTGCCATCCAGGTGCGGGGGTGAAAATATCCTGAAGGTAGGCGCCCGTTAAGAGCTGTTCTCCTCCCGCCTTCCGCCGTCGGGTGAAGTCACCCAGGGTCTGGCTGAATGTGAAGTCTTCGTTTGTTTCGCCCTCGATCCATCTCAGATCGGTACCGGCCGTCAGCAGATGAAACTGAAAGATCTGTTTCGACCACTGCAGGTTTGCCCCTGCATCGGCTGAGGGGACATCGAACTGATTGAGCGCCGGGGTTTCCGAGTTCCGATCGGGAGCCGCAGAGGTGAACGTACTGTTAAACGTCTGCAGGTGAGAGAAGGTTGTGAGCTGCCAGTCGCTGCCGTCGGCGGTTTTTAGCCGGCCTCCGGTCGCCACATAGCCCGTCTCAGTCTCATTATTCTGAAGCGGGGTCCCGTTGCCGCGATCCTCTCGAAAAAAGCTACCGGCGAGAAAGAGCGAGGAAGCCAGGGAAGGGGTGTACTCTACCCGGCCGTTAAAGGTCTTGTCGCTGGAGTTGGCATTGACATCTATCTTTCCACGTTGATCCTTTCGGACGATCTTATAACCATCAGTATCAAAGAACCGGCCTTCGAGAGAGACACCCCATGGGCCGGTCACGTGGCTTGCCAACAGGTTGGCATCTACAGTGTCCCGATTTCCGAGATCAAGCTTGGCTTGAGCGACCCGCGCCTCCGGCCGCCTGGTGATGATGTTGATGACGCCACCCATCGCGTAGTTGCCGTAGACGCCGGAGCCGCCGCCACGCGTCACCTCAATGCGCTCAATACTCTCCAGCGGCACGTTGCTCCAGTAGACCCACCCGCCGAACGGATCGTTGAGCGGGACCCCGTCCAACAGCACCAGCGTCCGACTTACCCCGCTAGGTCCGATCCCGCGAAGGGAGACCCCCTGTGTCGTCGGATGGGTGACCAGGCTGCTGCTGCGCCGGAACAGACTGAACCCCGGGACCTGTCGCAGCAGATCATCCACCGTTCTGGCCGGTGATTGTTCGATATCTTCCCGTGTGATGACCGTCACATTGGCCGGGACGTCCCGTAGTCGCTGTTCGACTCGACTGGCGGAGACCACAACCGGTTCCAGGCGAACCGTCTCCTCTGGTCCACTTGCCGCCGGCGAGTCGGCATCGGCTCCCCACGCCACTGGGGACAGCGGTATGAGGGCGCCGAGGGCGACAAGCCCCGCTACAGCGATGATCATTGAATACGACCTGGACTTTGCCTTCGCTGCCAGCACGATGCGTTCCCTCATCCCCGTTACGTGGTACGCCTCCCTATGTGTCAAGTGAGCGTATCGCCTTATCTCATGAATTGCTCTTCAACGGATCGCTTCTTAAACAGCCAGGTTCGCTCACCTTTGTCGACCAAAATCGCATTCGGAATCGGCTCCCCGAAGTTGTGGGCCATGGAAAAGGTGTAGGCTCCGGCGTTGAACACCGCGAGCAGATCACCTGGCCTCATCACCCCGCTAACCAGCAAAAGCGGAACGGGCTCCGACGGGACACACAGGAAATCACCGACGTGATACAGGGTTCGCCCCGATGACACTTGACACGCCGTAACGACATATTCAGCGTTTTCGCGAGGCGGTAAGATATTTCGGCCCGCATCCACCAGTGTCCAGCGTCTGTGAGCTGTTTGCTTACATGCCAGTACGCTCGTCAGGCATGCGGCAGCGTCGTTGACCAGATACCGTCCGGGCTCAACGATTACCTGTCGTTCGCCAGGCAGGCCGCGAAGCGGATCCAGCATCTCGCGAATGAAATGTTGGAATGTCTGTCCCTGAGCCTCCATGAGATAGCGACTGCCAAATCCGCCCCCGAAATCGAGAACGGGGATCCGGATCCCCAGGTCGGCCTCCAGCCGCCGAAGAAACTTCACCACTGCGGCCACGCAGGCCCGATGCGCATCGGGCCTGTATTGCCTGGTATAGCTGTGGCAATGCACCGCCCGAAGAGAGAGGGAACGCGATGCGACGATTCTTCGCACCGCGCCTGCCGCCTCGCCGCCGGGCACGTCAAAGCCAAACTTTGATCCAGGAGGGGTGAATGGTCCACGGTGGCGCCGTGACAGGAGAGGGTTGATCCTGATGCCCACCTCAATCGTCTTCCCAAGTCGTCGGCCCAGGCTCTGGAGAAACGCGATCTCTGACAGCGACTCGACATTGATGAGCGACACGCCATCGGTGACAGCGCGCTCCAGGAATTCCGATCGCTTGGCCGGACCGTTCACGACGACCTGAGCCGGGGAAAAGCCGATCCGCCTGGCCAGCAGGTACTCATATTCCGACATGACCTCGACATTCAACCCGCCCTTCTGGAGAAGTGATACGACTCCCGCCAGATAGCATGCCTTCAGGGCGAAGTGGATGCGGACCGGCCAAGCGGACGTATTGGCAGCGGCTGTCACCTCCGCAATGTTATCGCGCAAGCGCGCTGCCGAATAGACCAGGAGCGGCGTGCCGAGCGGTTTCACAAGCTCCCGGCATGAAAGGTTTTCGATCCACACCTCTCCGCCCTCCACGTGAAACGGGCCGTCCTGAGTGAGAAGGCGGCGCGTAGCCGATGACGCAAAAAGACGTATATCGCGGGTCACATTTTTTGTCATATCAACGTCGTAGCCTGCAGGCATGTCCGTTCCACCTCGGCGGCGGTGCGCGCGAGCCGATTATAGCACTCCAACCGGCTTTGTCCGCGTGAGAAGAGCGTGCAGACCGGCTTCCCCTGTCCGATCTGTTCCCCGTCAAGCGGCAGATCTCGAGCGCCCCGATCGAACCACCACCGTGGATCATGGAAGACCAGCGTCTGAACAGCGAAGGAAATAGCTTTACCCAAGTAGCCCGCGCCGGGATGGGCCAGGAGGTCAAAGTCGGGGAGTTTGCCCTGGCAGGCGTCGAGATGTGTCTTAAAGATATTCAGGCTATAGGCCCATTCGACCAGCTCCATCGAGGCGGTGTAGCGGGGATTGACCTCAATCGGATAGACGGTCTTGCCCTTCAGGATGAAATCAATCCCGTTGACGCCCACAAGATGAAACTCTCGGGTGATGGCGCGAACAATCAGTCGTATGCTCTCCACGAGGTCGCCCCATTCGGCCTGCCCTGCCCCGATGGGTCCGAGAATACTCCCGCAGTAGCGAAAGCCGTCCGCTCCGAACTCATTTCTGCCAATAAGCTGTTCGGAGATACCCAACAGACATGCATCCCTGCCATTCGCAGCGAACACCGCGCCGCATGGCAGGCCGTCCAGGTACTCTTGCAGAAAACAATCAACCCCAAGGTGACTTCCGGGTAGGTAAGGAGCGATCCCGTGCCCACCTCCGCTTCGCAGCGGTTTGCATAGCCAGATGGTGTCGGAATCGAAATTGAGAGGCTTAGAGTCAAAGGCGATCTCAGGCGCAGGGATGCCGGCTTGCGCAAGGAACCCGAAGAATCGAGCAGGGTGTCTCACCGGCGCCAGGACGGCGGGGCTGTTACCCAGGATCGGCTTCCCGCTCGCCACCGCCTCGATCACTGATGGATGGTTTTCCAGATTCGCAACATAGACAAGGGCATCAAATGACAGTCCTGAGGATGCCGTGATCAGATGGCGGGTGTCATACGGAAGGTTCAAGTCCCTCTTGATCGAACGATGCGGGCACAGCAGCCCCAGATCGAAATCTCCGAAATAGTCGATCGCAACGATCCGATGCTCCAGTCCGCTCCGAACCGCTGACTCCGCCAGGCCGCGCGCGCTGACTCCTGCGATCAGGATATCCACCGATTCCTCTTTCTGCTGAGGCGGGAGCATACAACAGCAGATTATGTGGAGTACGGGTACTGTCTCATCCCGGGAGGGGTATGCGCGCAGGATCCGGTCATCTGCTGCGAAGGTTTCTTACGCCCTAACTCTTCAGCGCCTGCACCATCTTTGTGAGCGTCTGCTTCGCATCACCGAATACCATCATGGTATTGGGCAGCCCGAAGAGCTCATTGTCGATGCCTGCAAAGCCCGCACTCATGCTACGCTTGAGCACGATGACCGTACGCGCCTCCTCCACATTGAGGACCGGCATACCGTAGATCGGACTTGACGGGTTGGTCTTCGCGGCAGGATTAACGACGTCGTTCGCGCCGATGACAATCACCGCATCCGTCTTGGAAAACTCGTCATTGATATCTTCAAGATCGAAGATCTGGTCATACGGAACGTTGGCCTCGGCCAGGAGAACATTCATATGGCCCGGCATGCGGCCCGCAACCGGGTGGATCGCGTATTTCACCGTGGTACCGTCCGAGTCCAGCAGGTCGGCTAACTCCCGCAAAGCGTGCTGGGCCTGGGATACCGCCATTCCGTAGCCCGGAACGACGATGACCCGTTGCGCGTTTCGCAGGACGGTCACCGCATCGTCGATCGTCCCCTCATTGACACTCCCGACGGCAGACGTCGCGGCCCCAGGAGTCGTCTCAGCCACCGAGCCGAAGGCCCCGAAGAGCACATTCGCGAAAGAACGGTTCATGGCCTTGCTCATCATAATCGATAGGATGAAGCCCGAGGCTCCATCAAGAGAGCCGGCAATAATCAAGATGTTGTTCGACAGGACGAATCCTGTGGCCGACGCAGCCAGGCCGGCATACGAGTTGAGCAGGCAGATGACAACCGGCATATCCGCCCCACCGATGGGAAGCACCATGAGCACGCCAATCAGGAAGGCCAGCCCCAGCATGATGTAGAATAAAACTGGATACGCCGGAGTAAACAGCCACGCAATGTACAGCGCCAGCACGATCCCAAAGAGGGAGAGATTTGATTGATTCTGAAACTTATATGTCACTGGAACCTGGGTGACCCACCCGGACAGCTTCCCGAAGGCCATCAGACTACCCGTAAAGGTCAAAGCCCCGAAGATGACCTCAAACCCGACAGGCACAGTATGGATGAGTTCCATCTCTGCGCCATGGCGATAATATTCGGATACCCCGACAAACGCAGCGGCCAATCCTCCGAATGCGTGGGAGAGCGCAATCCGCTCGGGCATCGCCGTCATCGGCATGAAAATCGCCATGGCGCCCCCGATCGCCGATCCGATGATCATCCCGATGATAATCCATTCGTAACTGACGATATCCCGGTGAACAAGCGTCCCCACGATGGCCAGAAACATCCCCGCTGCGGCGAAGAGATTGCCTCGCCGGGCTGTTTCCGGAGAGCCCAGGGCCTTCAACCCCAGAATAAACAGCGCGGATGCGATGAAGTATGTAAGCTGTATCAGCGCGGCGCTCACGACTTCTTCCCTTCCTTCTTCTTGAACATCTTCAGCATCCGATCCGTAATCATGAATCCGCCGACCACATTAATCGTGGCAGCGGTAACCGCGATGAATCCCAGAGCCGTGCTCACCGGATTGTAATGGGCTCCAGCCGCCACCAGCGAGCCGACCAGCGAAATACCGGAGATCGCGTTCGTCGCAGACATCAGGGGCGTGTGAAGCAGCGGCGGGACCTTTGAGATGACCTGCAATCCAAGAAACGCGGCCAGCATGAAGATGTAGAGGCCAAACAGGATCTCAGTTTGCATGGGGTTCCCCTTTCCGGGACAGTAGTTCCTTGACCTTCGGGTGCACAATCTCTCCCCCCAGAGTAATCACACATCCTTGGGTGATCTCGTCCTGGAGATTGAGCTTCAGCCCGCCGTCGCCCATCAGGTGCAGAAGGAGCTTCTCCATATTACGCGAGTACATCTGGCTCGCGTGGACCGCCAAGCGGCTCGGAAGATTCAAGCGGCCGATGATCGTCACCCCATGGTTCACCACTTCATTGCCGGGCTCGGTCAGGGCACAGTTGCCCCCCTGCTCCGCCGCAAGATCCACGATCACCGACCCAGGCCTCATGGCCTGGACCATCTCTTCTGTGATCAGGATCGGAGCGCGCTGGCCTGGGACAAGCGCTGTCGTGATGCAGACATCAGATTTGGCGATGTGCCGGTGTATAAGCTCGGTCTGTCGCCGTTTGTATTCTTCAGAGAGCTCCTTTGCGTACCCGCTGGCTGTCTGAGCATCTTCGGCTATGTCCACCTCAACGAACCGCGCCCCCAGACTTTCTACCTGCTGCCTTACCACCTTTCGTGTATCGAACGCCTCCACCGCGGCGCCGAGCCGCTTTGCGGTGGCGATGGCCTGCAGGCCGGCGACGCCGGCGCCCAGGATCAGCACCTTTGCCGGCGCAATCGTACCCGCTGCGGTCATCAGCATCGGAAAGAATTTCGGAAGCGCATACGCAGACATGATCACCGCATAGTAACCCGCGATCGTCGCCTGTGAGCTGAGGACGTCCATCATCTGGGCCAGCGTAGTCCGAGGGATGCTGTCTACCGCAATTGCGGTGATCTTACGGCCGGCAAGGGTTTGAACGAGGTCCGGATTGACCAGCGGATACAGAAAGCTGATGATCGTCGTGCCTTCGCGAATCTTCAGTAATTCCGCCGGGGTAGGGCGCTGAACCTTGATGATCACATCGGTGGCGGCAAGCAGCGCTTCCGCCGAGGGCTCTATTACGGCGCCGGCCTCCTCATACTCCCCATCCCGGAAGCACGATCCTTCACCGGCGCCGGACTCGACGCACACCTCGATCCCTTTCTTGACCAATCGCTTGACCGTTTCCGGGACGATCGCGATGCGCTTTTCTCCAACCTCGATCTCCTTCAGGACTGCGACCCTCATCTATCGGCTCTCTCGAATATAGTTAGATTGCCGGCTTTCACTCGATCTCACCCCAACCATAGTCATGACTCTCCGGGACCCCCGGACGTAACAGACGCAATGGACTCGATAGATATTTTCTAGGCAAGAGACAGCTAGTAAACAAACAGCTTGGGTCTGACGCGCTTTCGCATCACCCGTGGCGGCACAGTGTACTAAAACGCAACACCCAAGGTCAAGCACAAAAAATTTCGTAGGATCTCACAAGATCGCACACAAAATCCCAAAAGGAGCAGTCCGAGCGCAGTTCTCAACCCCATGACATTTTTGAGTTACCGTCCGATCCCGCAATACGTGAACCCCAACATACGCACGCGCTCCGGTTCATAGACATTGCGCAGGTCCACTAAGACCGGGCGGCGCATCAGCTTCTTGACCTTCTCCAGATTGAGATTGCGAAACTGATTCCATTCGGTCGCCAACACCAGCACATCCGCCCCCTCCGCCGCGCTGTACGCGTCTATCCGATAATCTACCGCTGGTAAGATACGTCGCGCCTGCTCCATCGCGGCGGGATCGTAGGCCTGCACCAGAGCTCCCAGCCGCTGTAGTTCGCCTATAATAGCGAGGGAAGGCGCCTGCCTGACGTCATCTGTATTCGGTTTGAAAGCCAAGCCGAGTACCCCTACAGTGATTCCCTCCAGAGAGCCGGGATCTGGAGAGGCCCCCAAGGCGCTGATTATCTTCTGCGCCATCCGAAGCTTCTGTTGCTCGTTCACCTCAATGACGGTCTCAACCAAGTGGGTGCGGCATCCATGTTCCCTCGCAACATTGACAAGCGCCCACGTGTCTTTCGGGAGGCAGGAACCACCAAACCCTGGGCCCGGATGAAGGAACTTTGGACCAATCCGCTGATCGAGCCCCATCGCCTTGGCGACAACGTGAATGTCTACCCCAAGTACCTCACAAAGGTTTGCCATCTCATTCATAAAGGTAATTTTTGTGGCTAAGAAACTGTTCGAGGCGTACTTGATCAGTTCGGCAGTCTCGATCGTCGTAATCACGAAAGGAACCTCGATGAGATACAGGGGCCGATATAGGTCCTGGAGGATGGCAACGGCCTGCGGACTATCTGCCCCAATGACGACTCGGTTGGGTCGCAAGAAGTCCTCAATAGCCGATCCTTCGCGCAGGAATTCAGGGTTGGAGGCGATATCGAATACTCCCTGCGATCCGGTTCCATTCTCTTCGTGGATAATGCTCTGGATTCTCCGTCCGGTCCCTACCGGGACAGTGCTCTTGGTCACGATCACTTTATACCCGTTCAGGTTCCTCGCCACGGTTCGGGCGACTTCTTCGACATAGCGGAGGTCTGCGGAACCGTCCTCCTTTGAGGGGGTTCCCACGGCGATAAAGACGACCAGCGACTCTCTCACAGCACGCGCCGTGTCGGTCGTAAACTGAATACGACCTTGCTGCAGATTTCTGCGTAGCATTTCGCCCAACTGCGGCTCATAAATAAGGACCTCTCCTTTGGCCAACTGAGCGATGCGCTCCTCATCCGTGTCCACGCCAGTCACATGCAAACCAAACTCCGCAAAGCACACCCCGGTGACAAGACCCACATACCCGGTTCCGACAATGGCGATATTCATCGGATGACTCCCCTCCCCGTCGACTCAGTCTGCCTGGACCTTCAGTTATCGAGTGAAGTTTTGAGCAACAGCCCATGAGGCGCTGCCGCGAGAGATCGCCAAGATATCCCACGGCAATATCCCGCTGCTATTAGAGATCACTCGCATCCTTAACGCCCATCACAGAATGGCAGGAGGCAAGCGGGTGGCCACCAAGTATTCGATCGAACGAAACACGCAACAACGAGCGAGGGAGCAAGTAGGCAATATAGGACGCAGCGGGCGGGGCCACCAGCAGAATAACTTCAGGAGGTGATCGGCGTCGTGGAGCCGCTGAGCACGCAAGTGAAAGCATGACGGTCAGTAGCTTCTTGACGGGCCGTACAGGCGCTGGAGCAAGCCTGCGAGACTGAGGCAAGGCGCAATCGGCTTCGCGTACAGCGCGTTACGCCTTTCCCTCATCGGATCGCTTTTTCTCGCCTTTCTCTTTCTTCGGCGTCACATCGATGGCATCCTTTCCTGCCAACGAATCCTTGAAGCCTCGAATTGCCTTGCCCAGGCCGCTGCCGAGCTCCGGTAACCGGTTGACGCCGAAGATGAGCAGCACAATGACCAGAATCACCAGCAGTTCTTGAATCCCCAACCCAAACATGCGCCTTCCTCCTTTGCGGCCTCCTACACGTAGAGGACCCGCTCATCATTATGCCGACGGGTCAACCTGGCACTGTCGAAATGCTCCAGAAAGGGGATAGCGAACTTCCGACTTACCCCCAGGAGCTCCTTGAACTGCTGGACCGTAATGGCAGCATGGAGCGTAAAGTGATTGAGGAGCATCTCTTTCGCGCGGCGGTAATGGTCGTGGTGAAGATAGAGATTATCTTTGATTTTTACGACTGTCGCCTCATCGGCAAGGCGACGAAAGATTGTGATCCCGGTTTTGCTGTCCGCGCCGGCCTGGGTAAGCGCCGACTCCAAGTCCGGCGGCTGAAGGCCTGCCTTCTGGTAGATCGCGGCCAATCGGTCTTTGATGGCCTGCTCCGAAGCTGAAAGAGTAGGACGGTGCAAAAAATGCCGCACCTTCTCCCGGTCGATGGCGATTCGCTGCGTCTCCACGAGACCCTGCAACAGGCGAGCGAACAGGACCGGCCCAACGTGACGCAGCTTGGATCGTAACTCTTCCTTCGGCAGCCCATCCTTGAGGGGTTCTTGCCTGTGGAACTCCTCCAGACGGGAAAGGATCTCCGCCGCCAGGCGATCATAGCTCAGCCGGTGAACGTATCCGAGATCACCTTTTGCGCCCAACGCTACAGCCACGTCGCCCTCTACGAGGCACGTGATCTCTCGCCGCAGCGTGGTCTCATCCAGGCCGGCTGAGACCCTGAGCGTATCCAACGTCATCGGCACCGAACCGGCTTGCAGCAGCAGGCGCTCGATCTGCTGACCCGATGTGCCGGCCTGCAGGACCTTGAGGTGTTCGAGCAACGATGCCTTGGCCCGCCGCCGCACGGGAGGGTTCGGGTCGAGGATGCTCCCACCGCCGATCGTCAGGGCAGGCGAGTAGCTTCGGACCACGTACCGGTCGCCGGCCAATCCCGTAGCCATTTCCTCCAGTCGCACGTGGGCGAACGTCTCTTCGCCAGGATTCAGTTCCTCACGATCCAGCAGTACGACACGGGACAGGATCTCGCTCGTTCCCAAGTGGAACCGGACCCTCGTCCGGTTCCGCAAGGCACGGGGGGCGTCCTTCAGCAGGGCTAACGACACGTCGAAGGCCATACTCGGCGTGAGCGTACCAGGAAACGCCAAGAGATTGCCTCGGTCAAGTTGATCCACATCGAGACCGGGCAGGTTAACGGCGATCCGCTGCCCGGCCCAGGCCTGTTCCACCGTTTGGCCATGGACCTGGAGCCGCCGGACTCGCGAACGCAGCCCTGCAGGCAGGACGACCACCTCGTTGCCGACCCGCACGGTCCCGGACCAGAGGGTGCCGGTCACCACCGTGCCAAATCCCTTGATGGTAAAGACCCGGTCGATCGGCAGACGGAAGATCCCGTCATGGCGCTTCGGCTCGATCGCGTCGGCCGCATCGTGCAACACCGCCCGCAACTGCGGGAGCCCTTGCCCGGTAACAGCGGACACCGCCACAACCGGCGCGTCCTCAAGAAAGGTCCCGACCAGGAACCGTTTCAGATCGGCCTGCACCATCTCCAGCCAATCCGGCTCGACGAGATCGGCCTTCGTCAGCGCCACCACGCCCCGCTTGACCTGAAGTAGTTCGCAGATATGGAGGTGCTCCCGCGTCTGCGGCATCACCCCCTCGTCGGCGCCGATGACCAGCACCACCAGATCGATCCCGCCGACGCCGGCGAGCATCGTCTTGACGAACCGTTCATGTCCCGGGACGTCTACGATCCCGAGCTGGAGGTCATCGGACAAAGCCAGGTTGGCAAAACCCAGCTCGATGGAGATCCCCCGCTCCTTCTCCTCCTTCAACCGGTCGGTGTCGATGCCGGTCAGGGCCTTGACGAGCGCGGTCTTGCCATGATCGATGTGGCCAGCCGTTCCGATGATAACGTGCTTCGTCATCACGAGCGCCATCATAGCACATACTGGGCTTCTTGGCAGCAAGGTTCAGTTTCCGTGCTATACTGCCATAACTCTGACATATACTGACCAGCATACTCGTCGTTAGGTCTCCCGGGAACGGGCATCACACCGTGGCGGCCACCCGATCTGGCAACGGTGCCGTCCAGGGTGCTGCCGTCACTGACAGGATCGCGAATATCAGCACGGCATGAGTAACGAGACCTTCAAAGACATCGAGAAGCTCGAATCTGATCTCTGGGAGGCAGCAGACAACCTCCGCGCCAACTCCAAACTCACTTCGAGCGACTACTTCATGCCAGTGCTGGGCGTGATCTTCCTCCGCCACGCCGCCAATCGCTTCGACACGGCGCACCGCCAGATCGAGGCCGACCAGGCCAGCGGCAAGATGCCCAAACGCAAGGTGCTGCCCGCCGATTACATCGCGCGCCGCGCGCTCTACCTGCCCGAGAACACTCGCTACGACTGGATCATGCAGCAGGCAGCCGTCAGCGGGAGCGATCTGCCGAAGCTCATCACCGAGGCGATGACCGCCATTGAGGCAGAGTTCGAGCCGCTGCAGGGCGTGCTGCCGAAGGACTACGGCATCTTCGAGACCAAGGTCCTTGAAGACCTGATGCGCCTGTTCAACAGCGAGCAAATCAAGCAGGCCACCGGCGATGTCTTCGGTCGCATCTACGAGTACTTCCTCGCCAAGTTCTCCATCCAGAAGGCGCACGACAACGGCGAGTTCTTCACGCCGTCCTCGATCGTCCAGACCATCGTCAACGTCATCGAGCCGGGACACGGCATCGTCATCGACATCGCGTCCGGTTCCGCCGGCATGTTTGTCCAGTCCAGCCATTTCATCGAGCACGAGGGCGGCGATACGGCGAAAAAGGTTGTCTTCTACGGCCAGGAAAAGAACCGCGACACCATCCGCATCGCTAAAATGAACCTCGCCGTCCACGGCCTGGAAGGAAAGATCGCCGAGGCCATCACCTACTACCAGGACGAGCACAACCTCGCCGGCAAGTGCGACTTCGTCATGGCCAATCCGCCGTTCAACGTGGACCTGGTAGATGCAGAGCGCATCAAGACCGACCCACGCCTGCCTTTCGGCCTGCCGGGGGTAAACAAGCAAAAGAAGGTCAGCAACGGCAACTACCTCTGGATCTCCTACTTCTGGAGCTACCTGAACGAGAAAGGCCGCGCCGGCTTCGTCATGTCGTCCCAGGCGTCGAGCGCCGGGCACGGCGAGAAGGAGGTCCGTCGCAAGATCGTCGAGACGGGCGACGTAGACGTGATGATCTCCATCCGCTCCAACTTCTTCTACACTCGCACCGTTCCCTGTGAGCTGTGGTTCTTCGATCGCGCCAAGAGTTCTCTTCCCTCGCCCCCGTTGAGGGAGAGGGCCAGGGTGAGGGGGCCGGACACCGTCCTGATGCTCGACGCGCGCAACGTCTACCGCAAGGTCACGCGCAAGATCTACGACTTCTCGCCCGAGCAGATGCGAAACCTCTCCGCCATCGTCTGGCTCTATCGCGGTCAGCGAGAGCGGTTCCTTGGACTGGTGAAGGACTACCTCCGCCAAGTCTGCATCGAGAGTGCAGCGATTCCCCCGGTGCTTACGGCTTTCGATGCCACGCTGACCGATCTGCGCCAGCGATTCGAACCGCTCGCCAAGGCGGTGGCGAAGTACGCCGACCTCGACGTTGCGAAGAAGCAGACGCTTGCCGACGCCCTGACCGAACTGCGCGAGGCGGTCGCGCTTTACGAGGCCGACCGCGCCAAGCTGCTCGCCGCGCTCGACAGCTTCGTCTTCCGTCATTCCGGCGAAATCTGTCCCGGCACGTCGTCAGCCGGAAGCGGGAATCCAGAAACCGTTTCTGAAGTAAAGGAAAATCACTGGATTCCGGGTCAAGCCCGGAATGACGAAGAGGAGGCCAACGACGTCATTCGTGAGAACGACAAACAGCACGCCGCACGGCACGCCTTCGACCCCAATGCGGACGCGATCCGTGGCCTCGTGAAGCAGGTGGACCTGCTCTACAAGCTCACCGCTCGCGTGGCCGACCTTGGCGCCGAAATCCCCCTCGCCCCCGTAAACGGGGGAGAGGGTCGGGGTGAGGGGCTGGCCTACGACCGTCGCGCCACTGGCCGACTTGTGAAGCAACTTGACGAGGAGCGCAAGGCCGCCGTGGAACAGTTGAAGCACGCCGTCTACTTCCACCGGCAGGTCGCGTGGCTGCAGGACCGCTTCCCCAAGGCTGAACTGGAGGCTGTGCCCGGCTTGGTCAAGCTCGTGGACCGCAAGGAGATCGAGGCCGCGGACTGGAGTCTCACGCCAGGCCGCTATGTCGGCGTCGCCCCGCCAGAGGAGGACGAGGATTTCGACTTCGAGCAGACCCTGCGCGACATCCACACCGAACTGGCAGACCTCAACAAGGAGGCGGTGGAACTGGCGGCGAAGATTCAGGTGAACTTCGAGGAGTTGGGGGCATGACCCCACAACCCGTCATTCCGGCCCCTCTTCGCGTCATTCCGGCGAAAGCCGGAATCCAGTGACCGACAGTGCATGAAGCAGCCAGCGGTGTATATCCTCGCGAGTCGTCAGAATGGAACCCTGTACACTGGGGTTACGTCATCCCTAGCCCATCTTCCGCAGTTTGAGAGTGAGACGCTAATAACGTCAAACAGTTACAGCCCTGATTCGGCCGTTTTCTGCACTACATTGTCAATGATCTTGGGCCGGTTGGGCAGCAAGATGTTCATCCGCTGGAGCAGCACCCTCA